>JAFGPR010000082.1 GCA_016936095.1 Ignavibacteriales bacterium
AATGAAATATTAAACGGTACAACCGTAAATACTAATTCTGCTTATATTAGTAAAAAGTTAGCTCAAATTGGAATTGATGTAAATTATATTTCTGTTATTCCAGATTCCAATAAAATCATTTTATCAGAATTAAGAAGAGCATTCTCAAAAAATGACATAATAATCGTAACTGGCGGACTTGGGCCAACACACGATGACATTACAAAATTTACTATCGCAAAATTTTTCAATTCCGATTTAATTATCAACCAATCAATTTTATCTGATATCAAATTATTCTTTGAAAAAAGAGGACGTATTCTTACAGAAACAAATAGACTTCAAGCATTAGTACCCAGAATCGCTAAAGTTATAAGAAACCTGAATGGTACTGCCCCAGGTTTATGGATAGAAAAAGATGGTAAAATATTTATTGCAATGCCCGGTGTCCCTCACGAAATGAAATTTATGGTAGATAATTATATAATCAAAAAATTGACACAAAAAGTAAAAGATAACAAAAGGTTTATTAAAGTAAAAGAATACATGACAACAGGTATACCTGAATCAAATTTATATGATAGAATCAAGGATATAATAAATTCATTCCCAACTTTTGAAGTAGCATTTTTACCCAATCAATTTGGTGTGAAAATCAGAGTGAAAATCATAGCAAAATCAAGAAAGGAAGGAATAAATACTATTTCATTATTTGAAGAAAAGTTATTTAATAGGGTTGGTGAATTTATCTATTCAATAGGTGATAAGCATATCGAAGAAGTTATTGGTGAACTATTAACAAAGAAAAAACTTAAAATTTCAACGGCAGAATCCTGCACAGGTGGACTGGTTGGACATCGATTAACTAATGTTAATGGTAGCAGTAATTATTTTTTGGGTGGTGTAGTCTCGTATGACAATGAAAGTAAAATAAATTTATTAAAAGTAAACCCGAGATCTATTGATAAATATGGTGCTGTTAGCGAAAAAGTTGCAAAAGAAATGGTCCTTGGTTTAATTAATAAATTCAAATCTGATATTGGTATTTCACTAACCGGAATTATGGGACCAACTGGAGGAACAAAAGACAAACCAGTTGGACTTGTTTTTATTGCTATTTATTTCAAAGATGAAATTATTCTGAAGAAAGTCTTATTTGGAGACAATAGAATTTTGAATAAAGACAGAACATCTCAATTCGCTTTAGATTTATTAAGAAGAAAACTATTAAATTTACCAATATGAAAAACAGATTATTTATTGCATTAGAAGTACCGAAAGAAATTTTACATCAAATTCAAACTATTCGGGAAGATAACATTGATACTAAATATCATTTCAGATGGGAACCAATTGACAAGTTGCATTTCACATTGAAATTTCTTGGTGATGTAGATTCAGCTTTTATTGATAAAATAGATCAATCTTTAAGTTTAATCGTTAAATCGTACAATAAATTTGAATGTGAATTTAGCAAATTTGGTTTATTCAAACGAAATAGAATTCCAAGCATTTTATGGATTGGGTTGAAGGAAAATCAAGATTTATATAACTTGGCAAACGAAATAGAAAATGAAATGTATAAACTCGGTTTTGAAAAAGAAACGAGAAAATTCAATGCACATTTGACTTTATTGAGAATCAGACAGGTTGTTTCAGAGGATATTTTTTATAATCTGCTTGATATTTCATTACCATTGATTAAATTTACAACCGAAAATATTTCTTTAATGAAAAGCGAATTACTCCCGAGTGGTTCTGTTTACACAAAAATAAAACAATTCAAATTAAAATAAATAGGAGGATAAATGTCGAATGATAAAGAAGCAAAAGTTAAAATTCTCAAAGATACAATTGAAAGTATCGAAAAAACTTTTGGAAAAGGATCGATAATGAAACTTGGCGATGGTGTAATTGCAAATATTGAAGTAATTTCAACTGGTTCAATTTCACTGGATTATGCATTAGGTGTTGGCGGTGTCCCACGTGGTAGGATTGTAGAAATTTATGGTCCTGAATCTTCGGGTAAAACAACTGTATGTCTACACATTATTGCAGAAGCACAAAAAGTTGGTGGTATTGCTGCATTTATTGATGCTGAACATGCACTCGATCTGAATTATGCTAAAAAATTAGATGTGGATGTAAATAATCTCCTTGTATCTCAACCTGATTATGGCGAACAAGCATTGGAAATTGTTGATACATTAATTAGAAGCAATGCAATTGATATTATAATTATCGACTCAGTTGCTGCCCTTGTTCCACGGAGCGAAATTGAAGGTGATATGGGTGATGCTCAAATGGGCGTACAAGCAAGACTGATGTCACAAGCTCTTCGTAAAATTACAGGCGCCGTGAGTCGTTCCAAGACTTGTGTAATATTTACTAATCAACTACGTAGTAAAATTGGTGTTATGTTTGGTAATCCAGAAACAACTACTGGTGGCAATGCATTAAAATTTTATTCTTCTGTTAGATTAGATATTAGAAAAGTTACTTCAATTAAAGAAGGTGAAAACATCATCGGTAATAGAACAAGAGTGAAAGTCGTTAAAAGTAAAGTTTCACCTCCTTTCAAGCAAGTTGAATTTGATATTCTATACAACGAAGGAATAAGCAAGGAAGGTGATTTAATTGATTTGGCAGTTGAAAATGGAATAATAAAAAAAGGTGGTGCATGGTTTACTTATGGCGAAGATAGATACCAAGGTAGAGAACAATTCAGAAATAAACTAAAAGAAGACATTAAACTTTTTGAAAGTATAAAAAATGATGTCAAAAAAGTTTTAGGTATTCAAAAAGATACGATTGAAGTAATTGAGAAACCTGAAAAACCCGAAAAGAAAGAGAAAAAAACAAGTCAATCTTAACTAATGAAAATTCTTGATATTGTTAAAAAAGCAAATTTATATTCTGTAATTTTTGATAATAATAATTTATATAATTTACATTTAGAAATTATCATTAAAAATAATCTGAAAATTGATGATAATATTGATGATAAATTACTTAAAATAATACTCGAAGACAACGATTTCATTAATACAAAAAATTCAGCACTCATTTTTTTAGCAAGAAGACAACATAGTAGAAACGAATTGTTCTTAAAATTGATGAAGAAAAAATACAATAAAGCAATTATTGAGAAAGTACTAAATAATCTTGAACACTCAGGCTTTATAAATGATAAAGAATTTACACAAAACTATATTCAGGAATTATTGAACAAGAAGCATGAAGGTATTAATAAAATCAGGAATCGCTTATATACCAAGGGTATCAAAAAAGAGATTATTGATGAAGAATTAAAAAACATTATCCAACCTGATAATATTTTAGATAATGCTCTAGTCCTTTCTAAGAAGAAAATCAAAATTCTATCAAAGAATAATTTATCAAAGGATAAGATTAGACAAAGGATATTTAGTTATCTTGTGAGTAAAGGATATAACTACGAAACAATTTCGGAAGTAATAAGAATTAGTAAGTTAGAAGAAAACAGGGATGATTAAAAAATCATCCCTGAATATTTTCTAATGGATTATTTTATTTCCCAGGTATTACCACCATTGAGCAGAGTATTTAAATCGCCTTTTCCATATTTCTTTGTTACTTCATGTAATTGTAAGTTAACATCTCCATCATAAGTGGATTTTTGAACTCGTCGGAATATTCCAATTGGTGTAGGTAATTTATGGTCCTCTATCATACATGCTAACATTATTGCTCTCATAGAACTTTCATCAGTTTCATCATGAATTAATACATCTTCAATCGAATTCTCTTTTTTATTAAGATCAATTACTACAGGTTTGAAATTTACTAGCTTAATACCTTTATCTTTTCCCTTTCCAAAAATCATTGGTTTTTTATCTTCTAAAACAAGTAAATTATCATCTCTTGAGTCCTTATCAGTAAGTTTGCTATACTCACCGTCATTAAAGATAACGCAATTCTGATAAATCTCGACAAAGGATAGTCCTTTATGTTCTCCTGCTTTCTTTATCATTTCCTGCATATGTTTTGGTTCTCTGTCAATTGACCTTGCAACAAACGTAGCTCCTGAACCAATAGCAAGTGCTATTGGTTTAAAAGGATGGTCAACAACTCCGTATGGAGAAGTTTTTGTAATCATTCCTTTCTGTGATGTTGGTGAATATTGTCCTTTCGTAAGACCGTAAATTCTATTGTTAAATAGTAAAATATTTAAATCAACGTTTTTTCTACAAGCATGAATAAAATGATTACCACCAATACTCATCATATCACCATCACCTGTTGCAACCCAAATGGAAAGATCAGGACGACTTACTTTCAAACCAGTGGCAATAGCAGCAGCGCGACCATGAATACCATGAAATCCATATGTGTTCATATAATATGGAAATCGACTTGAACAACCAATACCTGATACACAGACAAATTTTTCTCTTTCTAACCCTAACTCTGGTAAAACACGCTGCACTTGTGCAAGAATAGAATAGTCACCACAACCTGGACACCATTTAACCTCATTTTCGGGAACAAAATCCTGATAAGTTAATTTCTTCTTTTCTTTTGGTTCCATATCACTTTTTACTGTCATCTTTATCCTCACTGAGTATTTCTAAAATTTTATTTTGAATTTCAAAGGATTTCAATGGTAATCCTCTAACTTTGTTGAATTGAATTGGTTTAATTAAATATTCACTTCTTATAAGTCTTGCTAATTGTCCTAAATTAACTTCTGGTATCAATATACTATTAAATTTAGATAAAACACTTCCTAAATTTTTCGGAAATGGATTTATATAATTTAAATGAGCTTGAGAAACTTTCATACCTGCTTTTCTTGCTTTTTCAACAGCATGAAAAATCGCTCCATAGGTACCACCCCAACCAAGAACTAATAATTCACCTTCTTGTTCATATAAGACTTTAAGATCAGGAATATCTTTTTGCACACTAGCAACTTTTTCCGCTCTTAATCTGCACATAAAATCGTGATTTTCAGCATCATAAGAAACATTTCCAAAAATGTGTGATTTTTCTAATCCACCAATTCTATGTTCTAATCCAGGTGTGCCCGGTTTAACCCAAGGTCGTGCAAGATTTGCATCTCTCATATAAGGATAAAATTCTCTTCCTTCTTCCAAAAATTTAACTTCGACTTTTGGCAATTTATCTACTGAAGGAATTTTAAATGGTTCTGAACCGTTAGCAATATAACCATCCGTTAAAAGAATTACAGGTGTCATATACTTAACTGCTATTCTAAAAGCTTCAAGAGTCATATAGAAACAATCTTTTGGACTCGAAGCTGAAAGCACAACTACTGGTGCTTCACCATTCCTACCATAAACTGCTTGTAACAAATCAGAATCTTCAGTCTTTGTCGGTAATCCTGTACTTGGTCCACCTCTTTGAACATCAATAATAACGAGAGGCAGCTCTGTCATAACAGCAAGACCAATAGCCTCAGTTTTCAATGCCAAACCAGGACCACTTGTTGTTGTTAAAGCCAAACTACCGCCAAAGGAAGCCCCTATTGCTGATGTTATACCAGAAATTTCATCTTCAGCTTGAAATGTTATGACACCATAATTTTTATACTTACTCAGATATTGTAAAATCTCTGAGGCAGGTGTAATGGGATAACTACCTAAAAATAGTGGCGTTTTTGCTAATAGCGAAGCTGTTACACAACCTAATGCAGTTGCTTCATTTCCTGAAACATTTCTATAAATACCCGGTTCAAGATGAGCGGCTTCTATCTTGTATCTTTCTGTAAATAATCTTGTGTTATCTCCAAAATTATATCCAGCTTTTAGAACTTTAATATTGGCTTCCTTAATATCAGGGTGCTTTTCAAATTTATTTTCAAGCCATTTTATCGTCGGTATTAAAGACTCACTGTACAACCAGAACATCAAACCAAGTGCAAAAAAATTCTTGCATCTAATTATCTCTTTTGGACTTAATCCAGAATCTTCTAAAGCATTTTTCGTAAGAGTTGTTATCGGTACGGGAACAGCTTTATAAGCAGATAACGAATCATCTTCAAGAGGATTACTTTCGTAACCTGCTAACTTCAAATTTTTTGCATCAAAAGCATCTTGATTAACAATTATTATTGCATTTTTCTTCAAATCTTTTAAGTTTACTTTGACAGCAGCAGGATTCATCGCAACTAACACATCGACTAGATCACCTGGAGTACCAATTGCATGTGAACTAAAATTAAGTTGAAATCCACTTACGCCACTTGTTGTTCCAGCAGGAGCTCGAATCTCAGAAGGATAATCTGGTAAAGTCGCAATATCCTTTCCTGATAGTGCTGTAGTATCTCCAAATCTTGCACCAGTCAATTGCATACCATCACCTGAATCACCAGCAAAACGAACTGTTACTGATTCTAACTTTTTGATTTCTTTTGCCATATTAAAAATACTCAAATTTATTAAAAATATAAATACTAACTTAAGAAAGGTTTAATCTTTTATCAACAAAAAATTAATTAATTATTTGGTAAATAAAAAAGAAGCCCTGAAAATTCAGGGCTTTTACTAATTTGCATAATTTATTATCGTTTTGGCGGTTTATTTTTATTAAAATTTTCTATTTTATTTTTCTTATTACTTAACTTTGGTTTTTCCATTTGTTCGAAATGATTTACCCATATTTTTTGCTGTTCTTCATTTAAAATGTCATAGACAATAAACCAATTCTCAACGATTAGTAATTTCCTTTGTGCTTGAATTTCATTATTTTTATTAGTCAAAGCTAAAATTGTGTTTTTATCTATTGGCATTTGTCTAATAGAATTTTTAATTTCAATTCTATTCTTATCAACAGCATATTTTAATTCCAATAACTGATTTTCTAAATCAAATTGCAAATCATTAAACTTCTGTAATTGCTCTTCACTTAAATTTAATTTTTTAATAATACCATCTTGTTTTTTGGGTTTATTATCTGCTTGAATGATAAATCCAAGACTTGTGATAATAAAAATTGCCATAATTAATGATAACTTTTTCATTTTTCATTCTCCTATTATTTTTCTTTTGTTTTCGAAAATTTTTTTGAAGCTTCAATTTAATTATTTTCGATTTTGATATTTAGACACTCAATTTTTGAAAATGGTTTAATCGGTTGCTAATTAAACCATAATTAGTTTAATTTTGTCTAACATTTTGAAAAATGTTTTATATGAAAGAAAACACAGAGACAGACTTAGTAAAAAGCATTATTGAAGGTAATGAATTTGCTTTCTATAATCTTACAAAAAAATATAAACAGAAAATATATTGGATTTCGAGAAGAATGTTAGGTAATCATTTAGATGCGGATGAATTGACACAAGAAGTTCTCATTGTAATCTATAATAAAATTAAATTTTTTAATTTCAATTCATCTTTATATACATGGATTTATAAGATTACAACAACAAGATGTATAAATTTTTTACGGAAAAAACAATTGAGGAATTTTTTCTCTATTGAAGATGTAGCTGAAAAGGAATTTGATAAAAATAATGATATCATTAAAAATATTGAAGATAAAGAAAAAATTGAAAAAGTAAATTATGTATTGCAGAAATTACCGTTAAGACAAAGAGAAGTGTTCATTCTAAAATCAATAGAAAATTTAACTTATGAAGAGATATCTGAAATAACCGGAAAAGCAATTGGTACTTTGAAAGCAAATTATTTTCATGCAATAAAAAAAATTATGGGATATATAAAAGATGAAGAACAAAAATAACAGGGATAGAATACTTAAGTATTTGTCAGGACAAATGACAAAAAAAGAAAAAACTAATTTTATAGAAGAATTGAATTCTTCTACTGACTTAAATTTTGAATTTCAAAAAATAAGAAATGATTTAGGCAATTTTATTTCTGATACTCATATTAAAGTTGAAACCGATTATTGGTCTACTATGCCTTCAGAAATTGATTCATCCGATTCAAAAACAAAAAGAATTTCTCTGATTCCTAGACTTTCTTTTGCTATTCCAGTTTTGATTTTATTTTTAATTTTATTATTAGGAAAAGATTCTTATTCCCCATCAAATTTAGTAGATGATAAAAATATCTCTGCGCTTATTTTTTCGTTAGACAATAATTCATTCAATGAATTCTACAGTAAAAATTTACTCTATGATGAAATAATTGAAGCATACTCAATTAATGATAAAATTGCTGAACTTTATATTAATGATATAGAACTAAATAATTCAATTGAAACTTATCAGTCAACTGATGATTATGAGTATTTAGAACAAATTGATGAAACTGAATTAAATAATATTTATCAAAATTTATTAGAAGAAAAAATCTTATAGGTGCTAAAATGAAAAATTTTATTTTCATTATTCTTTTTATTTTATTCTCATTTAATTGCCAAGCACAATTTAATCAAAAAGGCAAAAAACCACTTGAGAAAATTGAAGAAATTAAAATTGTAAAATTAATTGAGATTCTTGATCTCGATGAAGAAACTCAGATAAGATTCTTCTCAAGACGCAGTCAACATTTAAAAGAACAAGAAAAATTAGTAGAAGAGAGAAAAAAAGTCATTGAATCTCTTGAAAAAGCAATTGAAGCTAATGAGAAAATAAACTACGAACAGAAAGTCAAAGAAATAAATGAAATTGAAAATCAGATTGTGCAACAAAAGAACAATTTCTATAAATCCTTGTCCGATATTCTTGAATATGAAAAAATTGCTAAACTTATCATTTTTGAGATTAACTTTAATGAACGACTAAAAGATTTAATGTTTCAATCAATCAAAAAAAATAAGAAATAATATATTTTATTTCAACAAATTAGCATTGCTTTTTTTATAAATGAATTATATTTTTGCAAACAAAATTTTGCGGAAGTGGTGAAATTGGCAGACACGCTACTTTGAGGGGGTAGTGCTTGAAAGGGCGTGCGGGTTCAAGTCCCGCCTTCCGCACTTTCTTTAATTAAAAAAGGATTGAAAAATGAAAAATCAAATTAAATTAATTCTGCTGATTTTTATTCTCATATTCACTTCAAACTTTGCTCAGGAGATGGACAACCAAGCTGCTATCTTATATAATGAAGGTAATAGTCTATTACACTCTGGAGATTACACAGGTGCAGTTAACAAATATAATGATGCACTAAAAATTCAAAATCATTATAAAATTTTGTATCAGAAAGGAATTGCTCTCAAGAAACAAAATAAAAACGAGGAAGCCATAACAGTCTTCAACAGTTGTATCGGAGCAAATTCTGGTTTTGATTTAGCTTACAATGGCAAGGGTGGAGCTGAATTCTCTGCCGGAAAATATTTGGATGCCGTTCATAGTTTTGAAAAATTCAAAAGTTTGACCACGAGTCAACAAAATAAGAATAATGCTGATTTATACATCGCTTTAGCATATACACAATTAGCAAAAAACACAAAAGCTGATGGTAACCACGAAAAAGCAATCGAATACTTAAATACAGCAGTTGGGTATAATAAGTATGATGCTGCATATCTTCTTATGGCAGAAATTTATTGTGATCTCGGAAAATATAATGATGCAATAACAGCAGCTGATAATGCGCTTAATAATCGAAAATCAAATTCAAAAATTTCTAAAGTTGCTCCTTATTACTACAAAGGAGTTGCATTTAGAAATTTGGGAAATAATACAAAAGCAATTGAAAATTTCGAGTTATGTAAAAATGATCCCACCTACGGTCCGACTGCTAAATACGAATTAGATAGATTAAAATAATTTTTTATTATTAAAAACCCTCGCTCATAACGAGGGTTTTTAATTTTAAATATATTTCAAAATAAGGGAAACAGATTACTTAAAGATATTATATCCTCTTCACCAATTTTTAATTTTAAGTGAATAATTTATTTGAAAGCCCAAGGTGTAAAAATCAGAAAGATAACAAATAAAATATTTTTTTAATTTCTTAATAAAATTTTTGTTATTTTTTATATTAATTTGATAAAATTTCTATGACTTTTAATAAATGCATCTTATTAAATTTTGATAATTATCATTTTTTTTTTAACTTTAATTGTATTTTCAAAAAATTAAATTCGGAGGAAAAATGAGTAAATCAATTTCTTACATCTTTATTCTTTTCTTGTTACCTTTTATTGTTCTACAATCTCAAGTTTTTGATGGTGAATGGTCATGTCTGTATGCTACAGAAGATGATCGAGGTAATGGAACTGGACACAATACAATATCTGTTGCTGTTTTAGGAGAAGACGAATTTGTTGCATTGGTTAATGTAAATACTAATGTCGGTTGTTATCTTATTGGTTATAGAGATGCAGATTCACTCTTAGGTCGATTAAATTATTATGGTTATAGTTCAGAGGTCGGAGCATTACAACTTGAGTGGGTTGCTGGTTTCGATCTTGTTCAAATGACCGAAGCTAATGATATTGCTACTGCTTATGATAGTTTAATTTTTGTTCCTAATAATGATGATAGCCACAATATCTTAGTATTTAAACTTGGTATTGATTCAGTTTACTCGCATCCTTGGAGACTAGAAGTTGGCACTACGGATTCTTTATGGGCTATTGATATAGATGGCAATGGTAGAGTATTTGTAACAACACAAGGTGACCTTTCTAACCCATCAAAAGTAATTCTTTTTGACAGTCCTACAAATGATGCTTCTTGGGAATCTGGACACACAACAACACCATTGCACACAATTACTTTACCAGACAATGGTCTAGCAAGAGGTGTTACAGTTAACGAAGATGGAACAATGTTTTTTGTATCCAATTTTGACACAAAAAAAATCTATCGTTATGATGGAAATCCAACTGATGGATATACACTAAATACTATTTTTAATTGTGAAATAGCAGATACTCATATTGCTACAGTATTAGGCTCCGATACACTTTATCCTGGACCTTGGGGTCTTCAATTTTTAAATGGTAAAAACCTTTTATTTGTTGCATGTGATGTTAGTTTTCAAACTGGTTCTGGTTATGAGTATGGAAGAATTTATACAGTTGATCCAAATACAGGTTCAGTTTTAGATACTATTGATGCTGCAATGTGGAATTATATCCATTGCGATTCTTCATATTACAGACCTGGTTCCGCTGATCCAGGTAATGCTTCTGGCTATACTTCTACTTATACACTGGATTTTGATGAAAATGACAATATTTATACTCAGTCTTACTTTGGTTGGACAATCGACAAGTGGCAATACAGTACTACTCTACCAACTATTATCATTGTCGGAATAGAGAAAGAACCGTCAACAACTCCACTTGAATTTTCATTAGAGCAGAATTATCCAAATCCATTCAATCCATCTACATCTATTGAATTTTCAATTGATAAGGAAG
>JAFGPR010000083.1 GCA_016936095.1 Ignavibacteriales bacterium
ACAATCTGCAATCCCTAAAAAAATAAATTTAGGCCCTATATCGAATATTAAAATTCAAATGCCTGAATATAATGAGCAGATGCGCATAGCCACCATCCTTTCCGATATGGATGCCGAGATACAGGCATTGGAAACCAAACTGGAGAAATACCGCAAAATAAAACTGGGGATGATGCAGAATTTATTAACGGGGAAAATAAGATTGGTATGAACGCTCAGGAAGTAACGGTAAGAGTTTGCAGTTTCAATGACTTGTTTACAAAAGAAGCCATTTATCCTATTGCTATTGATACTTATCAGCGTCCTTATGTATGGGATAAAGATAAGGTTCAGGAACTGATACATGATTTAAATGATTATTTGTCCGACAATAAAGGATTACCTTACTACATGGGCAATGTGTTGTTGCATCAACACAACGAAAAACAAAAACTTTATATTATCGACGGGCAACAGCGATTAACCACATTAAGCATACTTTACTTTGTGCTATTAGGTAAATTTCCCGATGTCGACAAAATGGCAATGGAATACCATTCCCCGCTTTCGGCACATAATATAAAAAACACCCAATTGCTGTTTGACGAAATAAAAGAGCAATGGAGAAGCAAAGCCGAATTTCTGTTTTCAAATATTAGCATCACATGCATCACCACTCTTGAAGAAGATATGGCTTTTACTTTCTTCGATACGCAAAACAATCGAGGTGTAAAATTAAATCCAACCGATCTGCTAAAAGCCTATCATTTAAGAGCAATTGGCAATGCTGAGAGTTTCAATATTCAAGTGAACTGTGCAAGCCGTTGGGAAAAACTACAATCATATAATACTTTATTTGGTCAAAAAAGAGATTTTGCCGCCGAACTGTTTCATCAATTCTTATGGAGGGCAAGGATTTGGCGTGGTCAGCGTGTAATTTATCGTGAGGAGGATACTGACGTACTGCATGAATTTCAAAAAAGCACATTGCCTAACGAAAGTCCTGATACAATACCATTATACCCAAACCCAAATAATACTTTGGGTAAAAAATTAAGCATAAGAGTTAATCAGGGCTATACTATACAACCTGCAAATATTGAATCAAGTAACAATAGTGCTCATTTGCCTTTTACACTCCGCCAACCGATTAATGATGGGCTTGGTTTCTTTCTGTTTTCGGAAAAATATGCCGATTTGGTTCGTTGGCTACTTATAGATAAAGATGTGAAAGATTGTGAGATTAAAGCTTTCAGGAATTTCTACGATCAAGTATGGTCGAATATCTCTCTATATTTAAAAGAATTGTTTGTATTATCAACAGTAATGTATTACGATAAATTTGGCAGTACCAAATTGTTAGAATTTTCACTTTGGCTCGACCATGTCTTAGGTGCTATACGTGTCGAAAAACAATACATTTTTAAAGAAGCACCTTTGAAATTCTTGAAAGAATCAGATAATAATTTACTTGATGTAATAAGCCAGGCGTTTCGTCCCGAAGAGGTTATTCTGTTTTTAAGAACTATCAATCATACGAAAAATACTTACCAAAACGAGAAAATTGAAAGAGGTAAAGGGGTTCAGGGTGTTTATAAACACAATGTATTAAGCTATTATGGTAAAGCTGATTTTGCAAAAAAAGCTGGTTGGATAACTGAAGAATTTATTAATGTTAAAAGGAATTAAATGAAAATTGATTCAACACTGATAACACTAAAAGAAGTTGAAGAAAAACAGTTTTTCTTTAATATTCCTATATATCAGCGTCTGTATGTTTGGGAAGAAGAACAAATAAAAACTTTAATAGAAGATATTGAAACAGCATTTTCAGAAAAAAAGGAATTGTTTTATTTAGGCGGCGTTCTGGTTGTAGAAAATGAAACCATTGAAAATGGTAAATTATACGACCTTATTGATGGTCAACAACGATTTACTACTTTGTGGATGCTATCAATTGTTTTAGGTGGTGCTTTAAAACCTTTTATAGAACGAATAGAGAAAGACAAAAACAGGCATCGTGTTACCTTTGCCATTCGCGATGATATTTACCTGTTTTTTAAAGAATATATTAACAGTAATAAACTTAAAGGTGCAACATCACATATTGTTAATGCATTATCCTTAATCCATAAATACAAAGAACAATTTGATAGAGAGTATGATGGTAAATCGCTCGAAATTGCAAATTTTATTCATGAGAGAGTAAAATTGATATTTACCGAAGTACCTAAACAAACCGATTTAAACAAGTTATTTGAAATTATTAATAATAGAGGCGTTCAATTACAGCATCATGAAATATTAAAAGCCCAGTTATTAAATAAATTACCTTCGGCAGATAGATTAAAGTACAACCATATATGGGATGCTTGTTCTTACATGGAAAGCTATGTAGAAAAGAATATTAGAGATATTGCTAAGTTAAGAATACAAGATTTATTTGATAACGAAAGCGCCAAATTAGGTATAGAAAAGCTTTCAGATCCTTTAATTTTACTCAATGCGATTACGGCAACGCAAAATGATGACTTTAAACCATTAAGTCTTTCAAATATTTTAAATTCTACCGAAACCTTTGAATTAAAAAGTGATTCCGAAACTGGCGAATACGAAGCCGATGACATTAGAAGTATAATTACTTTCCCTATGTTGCTACAACATACTTTACGTATATTTCTTGCCGAGAAAAAAGAGAATGATATTCCTAAAATACTCAATAAGGAATTGTTGAATATTTTCTCTAATAACTTTTTTAATTCAAACAGGGAACCAGATGAAGTTAAGAGCTTTATTGAATTACTTTGGCGAGTGCGGTATTATTTTGATAAGCATATAATTAAATGGGTTCGTCAGGAAGATAACGAATCTCATTTGATATGCAAATTAGAGAAATACGAAAGTAGGAATAATTTCTATTTAAGACGTCGTCAACCAAGCTCAAATGAAGGCGAAGCACTGCTTCAAAGTATGTTGTACCATTCACAACAAATCACTACCCATTATTGGATCACTCCATATTTGAATTACCTTATTAAGCACAATGGACAAAATGGATATGAGTATTTAAAACGTATTGACAATTATTTACTATGCTCTACTGAGCAAGAATCATTAGCTGTAAGAACAAGGAAATTTTTAGAAGATGAAAATTATACCACTGAACTAAACACTTCTATACTTAAGGAACATTTAGGCATAGCATTCCCTCATTATTGGTTTTATAAGCTTGAATATATTCTTTGGGAAAAAATGGCTTCTTCAAAAGATGACAGATGGAAAAGTTTTAAAATGACTGCAAAAAACTCTGTCGAACACATATCTCCACAAACTCAAAAAGATACTGACACTAATATAGTTTCAAAAGATATGCTTAATAATTTTGGCAATCTGTCATTAGTTTCCAGAAGTATAAATTCCGAGTATAGTAATTTACCATTTAATGAAAAACGGCAACGTTTTATAAATAATAACCGCGTCAAATTAGATTCATTAAAAATGGATTTAATTTACAGTAATGAAGAATGGAGTGACACAAAGGCAACAGAACATCAAAATGAGATGATTCGATTAATAAATGATTACTTAGGAATAAAACCATGACCAAACCCGGCGACATAGAACGGATAGCCCAAAACCGAGTGGTTAAACTCTTTCAGAATGAACTGAATTACCGTTATTTGGGAAACCTCGAAAACGAAGAAAATAACAGCAATGTGGATGAAACACTGTTGACGGATTTTCTTA
>JAFGPR010000084.1 GCA_016936095.1 Ignavibacteriales bacterium
AAATATGTTGGTAAATTTTATTCTGATAATTATGACAATAATTTGAAAACCTATCTATCTTTATATCCAGATTTTGTTAATTATACAGATAATATTGTTGAGTCATATCTCGTTACAAATGTAATTGCGAGTTATGAATTAAAACTTGAATCATATTTAAAAAATATTAAATTCCAATTTCAGGTAAATAATCTATTTGATAATTTGTATGCATCTTACGCGATCGGCAAAGAATTTTTTCCGGCAGCTGAGAGAAATTATCTTATAGGAATAAAAATAGGATTGTAATGAAAAAATGTATAATTGTAGCAAATGGTGAATTGCCGCCTAAAAGTATTTTCAGATATTTAATCAGATTTGGATATAACTATCTTATTTGTGCTGATGGTGGTGCCAATGTGTTGTTTACATATAAAATCCGACCAGATGTTATTATTGGTGATTTTGATTCTATCCTTCCTGACGTATTAAAATACTATAAGGAAACAGTAAAAATCATTGAAATAAAAAATCACAATAATACAGATGTTGAAAAAGCTTTAGATTATGCAATTAATAAAGGTTTCGAAGAAGCAATTCTTCTGGGAGGTGCTGGTGACAGACTTGATCATACTATTTGCAATTTTAGTATAATACTAAAATATTTTAAGAAAATTAATGTTCTGCTTCTACATGATGAGTCAATACTTATTCCAATTACCGGTAAGAATATTTTTAAGGCAACAAATAACGAAATATTTTCAATTTATGGGTTTGATAAAAAGACAAAAATCAAATCAAAGGGATTGAAATATCCTTTGGATAATATTGCTGTTACATTTGGTGAAAAAGAAAGTACAAGCAATGTTGCAATAGATGAAGTTGTGGAAATGACAGTTAAAGGTGGAGTTGCTTTTTTAATCAGAAATTTTCAAAATCATTTCAATAATTTTTACAAATGATTAATTTTTCGATAATAGATATTCTAACAATTGTATTCTTTTTCTGTCTGCTTCTTTTTTTCGGATTCTTACCAAGTAAAAAAAAATATACTGGTGCTGAAGATTATCTGCTCTCTAATAGAAAAGTCGGATTAACTCTTTTTGTCTTAACAAATGTTGCAACTTGGTATGGTGGTATCCTTGGCGTAGGTGAATTTACTTATCGTTACGGATTGCTTAGTTGGTTAACGCAGGGAGTTCCTTACTATATTTTTGCTATTATATTTGCCTTTTTATTTGCAAAGAAAATAAGAAATGCCTCTTTGTTTACAATCCCGGAAAAAATTGAACAAGTATACGGTAAAAAAGTTAGTATTCTTGCTGCTGTTTTAATTTTTATTCTTGTTTCTCCCGCACCGTATATTTTGATGGTTGGAAATTTAATCTCAATAATTTTTAATATTGATTTATTTTGGGCATTATTCTTTGGAACATTAGTATCTGTAATTTATCTTTTCTTTGGTGGTTATAGATCTGATTTGTTTACCGATGCATTCCAGTTTTTTATTATGTTTATTGGTTTTATAATTTTATTGCTATTTTCATTCTCAACATTTGGAGGATTGGATTATTTAGAGATAAATCTACCTGAAACGCATTTAGAAGTATTTGGAGGTGCATCTCCACTTTATATTATTGTTTGGTTTTTCATAGCGTTATGGACGTTTGCGGACCCAGGATTTCACCAACGTTGTTATGCTGCTAAGACAAGCTCAGTTGCTTTTAAAGGGATTTTAATTTCTATTATTTTCTGGTTCTTATTTGATTTTCTGACCACTTCAACAGGATTATATTCGAAAGCTGCTCTTACAAATATTAAAAATCCAATGTTAGCATATCCAATGTATGCTGATAAAATCTTACCAATTGGTTTAAAAGGGATTTTTTTCTCAGCATTGTTCGCAACGATTTTATCAACACTAAATAGTTTCCTATTTTTAAGTGCAACTACATTCTCGCGTGATTTTATTTTAAAGTTTAAGAAAAATACTAAAGTTGATAAAACAATATTTTATACTAGAATAGGTCTTGTGGTATCTTCATTGATTGCTATTATTTTTGCTTGTATAGCACAATCTGTTATTTCACTCTGGTATTCAATTGGGAGTTTATGTATTCCAGCATTAATTTTATTAGTTGTAACTTCTTATTATGAAAAATTTAAGGTTCAATCTCAGATTGCTTTTATCTCTACGATAATTGTTTCTTTATTCGGAATTATTTGGTTAATCGCACGTAATTATTTACCTGCGAATTCCTGGTTATTCGAAATTGAACCAATGCTTGTTGGTTTATTTATCGGGATTTGTCTTTTTATGTTTAGTAGTATTTTTTCGAAATTTATTATGCCAAAGAGAATAAAAAATTGAAGCAGTAAGACTGATTAAAATTATTATTAAAGATACCAATGTATCTATATGAATATAATCCGAAAATATCATTTTCAATCCTACAAAAAATAAAATAAAAGCGACACCATATTTCAAGTGATGAAAAATATCCAAGACACCAGCAAGAGCAAAATACAAGGCACGCAAGCCTAAAATGGCGAAAATGTTTGAGGTGATTACAATAAAAGGGTCGGTTGTAATTGCCAGTACAGCAGGGATTGAGTCAACAGCAAAAATTATGTCAGCGGATTCAATCAGAATTAAAGTTAAGAATAATGATGTAATGAAAAGTTTTTTTTCTTTCCTAAAGAAAAATTTTTTTCCGGTATAAGTTGTTATCACATTAAATCTTTTTGAAACAAACTTAATGATTGGATTGGTTTCAAGATTGATCTGAGTTTCCTTTCCAAAAGCCATTTTATAAGCAGCGTAAAGTAGAATCGTTCCAAATACATATATTATAGGATGGAATATATGGACAAGTGTAACACCAGCAACAATAAAAGTAATTCTAAGTACAATAGCACTTAATATTCCCCATTTAAGAACTAAAGGTTGCTGTACATCTTTTATGTTCATTAATTTGAAAATCATTATAAATACGAAAAGATTGTCTATTGATAATGATTTTTCAATTATATATCCTGAAAGATACTCAAGAGTTTTTGTCCTACCATCTTCGAAAAAGAAGAAGATGATCAGACTGAATAAAAGCGCAGTTATAATCCAAATAGCAGTCCAAAATAAACTGCTTTTTAAGCTTATTTTTCCGTTCCTCTGACCTGTGACATAGAGATCTAGGTATAATACTATTGAAAATATAACAATAAATATTATCCAAAGAAAAATATGAATATCCATAAAAATTTAAGGGACTAAAATTGCTGCAGCAACAACTGTTGTCCATAATCCTTTTATGTTTCCTTCCGCTGATTGTGTCATGTTAAATGTTCGTACTATCTTACCCGACATTTTAAAAACTTTTTCTCTTTCGTCCCATGCAGTATCGGGATCAAAATCAATACCTAAAGTTGAAGCCAACATTGTTGCGGCTAAATCTTCTGCATATTCACCTGCTTTTCTACCTGGTTCACCAAATGAATGATGCTCAGATAAATAACCATATTGTGCATTGTCAGCAGGTATTGCAACTCCAATTGATGAGCAGATTAATCTATTTGGTTCGTT
>JAFGPR010000085.1 GCA_016936095.1 Ignavibacteriales bacterium
ATTTTCCTTATTACTGAATCATTTGTTATACTTGATTTACTTATATTTTTTCTTAAACTTTTCCCTGTAACAGTTTTTAAGTTTAATTTAAGCAAGCCCTGTATTTTCGATAATTCATTCAGTATTGCAGATACACCTCCAGCCGCATCAACATCTTCCATATGAACATCTCTTACCGCCGGACTTACTTTACATAAGTAAGGAACCTTTTCAGCAAGTTCATTAATTTCTTTTAAGTCAATTTGAATACCAGCTTCATTTGCGATGGCAAGTAAATGCAAAATTGTATTTGTACTTCCTCCCATTGCTAAATCAAGTGCAAGTGCATTATTGAACGTTTCCTTTTTTATTATATCAAGAGGCTTTACATCTTCCTTAATTAACTGAACAATTTGCTTTGCAGCTTTTTTCGCTAATTGTATTCTTCTTTTATCAACGGCCAAGATACTTCCATTACCAGGTAAAGCCATGCCCAATGCTTCCATCAGACAATTCATTGAATTAGCAGTAAACAAACCAGCACAAGAACCACAAGTAGGACACCCATTTTTTTCAATTTCAAATAATTCTGCCTCAGAAATTTTTCCATCTTTAAACTTGCCTACACCTTCAAAAATTGAGATTAAATCAACTTTTTCACCTGAGGCTAATCTGCCTGCTTTCATTGGTCCGCCTGAGATAAATATTGATGGAACATTCAGACGAACAGAAGCCATCAACATCCCCGGTACAATTTTATCACAATTAGTAATGAAAATTATTCCATCAAGACAATGAGCTTGTACCATTGTTTCAACCGAGTCAGCAATAAGTTCACGGCTTGCGAGTGAGAACCGCATACCAGCGTGTCCCATTGCAATTCCATCACCAACACCAATTGTGTTAAATTCAAATGGAACTGCACCATTCTTTCTGATTGTCTCTTTCACCACTTTACTTATGCTTTGCAAATGAACATGACCTGGAACTAGGTCAGTATATGAATTGCATACAGCAATGAAAGGTTTATTAAAATCTGCTTCCGATTTAATTGCACCTGTTGCTCTTAGTAGACCTCTGTGTGGTGCTTTTTCAAATCCTTTTTTTATTATGTCTGATCTCATTTTGTATATTTTTCCTCCTTAGTTACTTACAAACTATATTATTATTTAGATAAATTAAAAAGTGATTAGCAAGTTTGTTGAGTGAACTGTGTTACCAGTGCTTATATTAGCCTGCTAGATGTAGTAGCCCTAGCAGGCATAGAATATTGATGTTTAGCAGTAGATGAAATTCTATGCGGATATTTTGATTTCTTAAGGGAAACGAGTGAATGTTCTTAATATTTTTAATAAAGTTTTGCATAATTATTAAAATATTTAGTGCAAATATATATTTTCACTTACTTAATGTCAAGAAAAATTTTGTCACCACTTAGGTCACTCATCCGTTAGCTAACGGACACTAAGTGTTCTTAGGAGGCTTTGAAAAGCTAGGATATTTTATACTTTAATTATTTTAAAAAATCTATAAATGTATTAAAACAAATGGATTCCCAATCAAGTTGGGAATGACATTAACAGCAAAACCAAAGTTTTTCAAAGGTTTCATTTATTAAATTAGTTAATTTTATCAAGTTGACAAATGAGATTTTTCGTCTTCCGATAAAATCGTTCCGATAAATCGGAATCGAAATGATAATTTTTTATTTTTCAAAAGTCTTATATAATACTATCATTTTTTATATTATAATATCAATTATTTTTTTTAAAATGCAAAATAAAAAACTTGAATTATTAATAATTATATCTTTTGCCTTAATTAGCATTCTATTATGGGATACGTTTGTAATCTATCCGATAAAACTATTTGTTGTGCTAATACACGAAATGAGCCATGGAATATTCGCCATTCTCTCCGGCGGTGAAATTGTAGAAATTAAAATCACAGAAACATTAGGAGGAACTTGCGTTACGCGTGGAGGCAGTTCATTTATTATTGCAACGGCTGGTTATCTCGGCAGTTTATTATTTGGTGCAATGCTTTTTATGTCTGCCTATAAAAGGAATGTAAGTTTGTGGACTTGCGGTATATTAGTTGTTTTACTAATTATTTTCGCTGCAAATTTCATCACAGGAACATTAGGAATCTTATTCGCATTATCCTTCGCTATCTTATTATTAATATCAACAAAGTTCTTCAATAAAAAAGTCCATTCGTATATAATGAAGTTTTTCGGTTTAGTGAGTTGTTTATATGTAATTATAGATATAAAAGAAGATTTACTAACGACAGAATACTTTGATAGCGATGCACAGACATTAGCTTATCTGACTGATATTCCACCAATTGTGTGGGGAGTTCTATGGTTGGCAATATCAATTTTTGTTGTTTATAAGCTGTTTAAATATAGTTACAAAAATGTAGGAATTTGATTTATCAAATTCTTTAAAATACTGGGATTTGAATTATCATTTTTTTAAACTCAAAAATTTAATTTATAAAATACCTATAATTACATAAAAACACTTATTAGATATCAGGATTTTTTTTGAAATATTCATCTAATATTTTTTTATCCCAATTGATTGGATTATTCACAATATATTCTCTAATAAAATAGTATTCCTTTTCGTTTCTGATAATTTTGTCGTTATATCTTGATTGCCATTTGAAATCTGGTCTGATTTTTTTCACCTCGTATTTTACCCTACCTTTAAACCATCTGATTATATAACCTAATGAAATTCCATTTAATTCCATCGGATTATTTTTAATTCTAGATTTAAATATTTTATTATTTAGAAAACCATTCTTCGTAATTTCATAATTTAAATTCTTGGACGTACGTTTTGTTATTGCTAGTATTGCATGAAAATGTTCAGGCATTATTTGATTCACATCTAATTTTACATTCTCAAACGTATTAGGTATTTCATCCCATATTTTATTAGCAATTTTTCCTATATCTGATATATTCATCACATTATCAACAATTTCTCCAAAATAATGTATTCGATTATTCGTACATATTGTAATAAAATATTCGCCAATATCAGAGTAATCAAAACCTTTTAGACGATATTGTTTTTGTGTTTTGTATTGCATTTTTAGTGTAATTGCATTACTGATATTTGATATATAACCGCAGTATTTTGAAAGAAAAATCAAAGAATTTGATAAATCAAATTCCTACATATAAAAAAAAGCCAGATCTTACGACCTGGCTTTCAACAAGGGGTTGCAACCCCTTGTTACAAAAATCATATTATTTCAAGAACATCATCTTTTTTGTCATTGAGAAGTCGGGTGTAGCAATGCGATAGAGGTAAACACCACTTGTCACTGTCTTTCCATTATTGTCTGTTCCATTCCAGTATGTTGTCTGATATCCAGCTTTCAATTCTTGGTTAATTAAAGTTTTAACTAATTCACCTGTTAAGCTGTAAATCTCGATTTTAACTCTTGTATCCTTTGGTAAATCGTATTCAATAGTAGTTGTTGGATTGAATGGATTTGGATAATTCTGAGCTAAAGCAAATTGTGAAGGAACACCTGCTTCGAATGAAACTACACTTGAATATTTGAAAGTTCCATCAAGATCAACTAATTTTAAGCGACCATCATATTTGCCTGTGCCAAGACTTCTGTCTGTATATGTGTATGTTTGCTCTGTTGAAGTGTTACCTTTCATTTGAATTTTGGTAACTTGTTTCCACTCGTTTGTACCTTGTTCTTTAACTTCTACTAAAGCATATGAAGAATTAATTTCCTGTGCCGTCTTGAATTCAAAGTTGATTACACGACCTTGTGGCTGTGCTGTAAAGCTTTTTAGTTCTACAGGCAAGGGAATATCTGTTGGTACCGTCCAAGTACCATTTGCAGTGAGATCATTTAAGTCAACATCGAGTACAACTTTACTAGCATGCCAACCTGTTAACAGAGCCATTGCATTTGCATTAGTTATTGGTATTGAAATCGTTCCGAGTAATGTTTTTGTTGTAGGAACAGTTATACCATCAAAAGTAACATTTGCATCAATTTCAACTCCAACCCATCCGACTGCACTACTTCTTGATGTAAACTGATCAGCATAATTAACAGGATCATTACCGTTATCAAAAATACCTTCAGCAACTTCAACAGGTGCACTACCTAAATTTAAAGCGTCTTTATTACAATTAAGTCTAAAAGATGCCCAACCTAATTTGAAAGGTGTAGCACCAGTGCTTTGAATATACATACTTAGAGTTAAATTAGTCCCATCAGCAACTGGTTCAACCGTTACTTCATAAGCAACCTGTGAGTAGATAAAATTAAAGGTAATAAATAGCAACAACATATATAATAATTTTTTCATATTTTTTTCTCCTTTTATTTAAAAATTAATTTAAGGTACAAATGATTGATAACCAGCTGCAGCATTAACTTTTGTTAAAGCAATATCCTGAGCATTCACAGCAGTATTATAATTGACGTCGGTTACTTCATAACCAGCGGCGCCTGTCATAGCAGCTGCTTTCACTAATGCTATATCTTGTGCATTAACATACTTATTTTGATTTACATCAGCAAGAGGTATACAGTAAACACCACTAACTAGCACCATAGCAGGTGCACCACCATAAGCTCTTCCTTCAGCATCGGTAAAATCATATAATTCCGATGTTCCACTATTAAAATCAACCTTCCTTACGCTCATTACAGATAGATTATTTCTGGTATAAATAATAACATAATAGCTATCTGCTGCAGCGTTTTCAAATGCCAAATCACTAACACCGTCAGATGCTTTAATAGTACCATCATACATTAAGAAACCAATAGCTGAGTCAACTTCTGTTCCTGCA
>JAFGPR010000086.1 GCA_016936095.1 Ignavibacteriales bacterium
ATCAATAATATAGTTCGGTCCGACCCCTATTGATTCTATTGATCTATTGATCTAAGTGAGGTTATGAAAAAAATTCAGAGTAAAAATACTAAGCCTGAATTACTATTGCGTTCAAAACTTTTTGCTAAAGGATTTAGATTTAGATTACACAAAAAGGATTTACCTGGCAAGCCGGATATAGTATTGCCAAAATACAAAAGTGTAATTTTTGTTCATGGTTGTTTTTGGCATAAGCATGAAAATTGTATTGATGGAAGAATACCATCCTCAAATACAGAATTTTGGAAAGATAAAATTCAACGCAATATAAGAAATGATGAATTAAATATAGAAAAACTGAGAAAGATTGGTTGGAAAGTATATGTAGTTTGGGAATGCGAAGTGGAAAAGAAACTTGACTTAATAATGAGAAATCTTATTTCACAAATTGTTGAACCATAATACGAGAAGATTTAGTTATTTTTTCTTTAAATAACCTAATTCTAAATCAATTTCTATTACTTCATATTCCTCCTTTATCAACCTTAATTTATCAGGATCCTCAATTGGGAAGAAACTGTTAACCCTATATTTTATTGTTCCTCTATTATCAGGGATTCTCAAAGTATAAATTTGATAAGGCACAGATTTGAATAAAACTCTAATACTAATGTCATTCTCTACAATAATTGATTTCGCCTCAATTTTGGTTAGAAATTCGATTACCTTTTGAAATATTTCCTCAACCAATATATCCTCAGTAAAATATGACTTGTTATCTCTTATCTGTTTTGTAACCTGGCCATAATGTCTTAACATAGAGTGAAAAAATATCTTTTCGTCAATAAAAATGTCCCTGTTACTGAGTTTCATTTCTATTGGAAACCTATATTCAGTGAAAATCCTTTGGCCATTAATGTATATATATTTATTATATGCAATTATTTCATTCAATTTTTCATTGTATTCACTATTTGTAGTTGAAATATCGGTTGCAGTGTTGTATTCTTTATTCAAAGCTCTGATTTGTTCTTTGTGTTCTTCAATTAAATATTGCTCTGCCCTGTTTGTATAGTTCTTTGAATCAAGGAATTGTTTCCATGAATCAATAAACTCTTTGAAATCATTTAGTTGGTTTTCTGTTAATTTTGGACGTGTTCTACCATTATCCAGTTTATGCAAATAAAGATATTCGAACCTATCATTGTCGCAAAACGAGTAATTTTTCTTTTTATCGTATGGCAGGGCAAAGCAATAATTAGAGATTTCCTCTTTTGTAAGGTCCTCATTAGCTTCAATTTTTGCAGCTACTTGGACCATGTATGCGTCATATTCATTTTTTGATTTAAAGTCAATAGTTCTTTTCATGTATCGAATACTTATAATTAATTAGTCAACCTGTTATAAGAATATATTTATTTGTATATACCAATAGGCAATTTATTAAATTATAAAGACAATTATTATTATGCAATTTTAAAGACAAAACGTAATTTAAGAATAAGAAATTCACTATCTATGCTTTAAGGCAATTTTTATCAATTTAATTATGAAATAATTAGTGAAGATATTTTAGTCTATTCTAATAGAAGAAACTTGTTTACTAAAAACTACAATACTTTATGAATCTTTTATTAATAGATAGTGGGGATTTGCAACCAAGAATTAATAACAGTAGTCCCACACAAAGAGGTTTAGAGACCAATCTATGTGAAGGGAAGGGGTCGGACCAAGATAAAATACTTATTATCAGATACTAAACTTTATTTTTTGGTCGTTTTTTGATCTTAGAAGGGCATTTTCGGGGGTAAAAACAACATTTTAAGCAAATTCAGACGGAAGACTTATTGACAGAAATTTCTTAGAATATTGTTTTTGGTGCAAAAAACAATGCTCTAAGCCTAAAAAAGGGCTTGTTTTTGAATTTAAATAACAATTTATCAATAATATAGTTCGGTCCGACCCCTATTGAGCTATTGCAAGCAGGCAGGCCTGACCTTGACACCGCATTCGGGGTGGCCTGTGCGAGCCCGCCTAACTTTGCTTGGTTTTTTCGTTTTGAAAGAATGATTATTTATATCAGTTTAATAAGGCCTGACCTAACTATTTTACTATAAAACATAACATAAAACTAAAGCAAGGGCAAAATCATACCATAATTACAAGAGTTCTTACAAAAATTTATTAAATACATTTGCCATTAACTCCTGTTCAGCCTTGTGAAGCTGATACATATGTGCTACATTTCGCCATTTGCTAACTGATCTCTTCACCTGGTCTATGATTTGTAATCCCCGCTCCTTACTAAGCCTGAAAAAATCAACTAATTCGAGAGGAACCTCTAAGTTTAGGGAATTATCATCAAGAGAAATATTGAGTGATAATCCGGTACCAAACTCATTTGGATTAATATCAAATGCAGGTGAAAGTATCCATCCTTTTTCAGTTAATATAAAGCCATGGTTTCGCAAATGATCATCTGTATTGGATACAAAAATATTAAAGACTATTCTCCTCCATAATTCTTCAAGATCATTTTCGATATTGCTTCCATTATTTGTTAGAAAATCAGCTATTTCAAGATAACTGGCACCTTGCTGGTAATTATCGCCGTCGTTATAACCCAACATAGTCATTGCAGAGGCATAATGAATTCTTTCACCACTTGAAGTCCGGTCA
>JAFGPR010000087.1 GCA_016936095.1 Ignavibacteriales bacterium
GTAATTTCTGTTTGCGAACCATATTCATAAGCACCAACATCAAATAAGGAACTTCCATTTCCATCTCCATCATAGGGACGGTCGTGTCCATCAAAATCAAATAGTGGTGCTAATTCAGAACTTCCAGCATCAATTGCAAGTGAACCAGTTTGAATATGATAATCAAAATTTACACTATCAACAAATAGTGGATCTGCTAAAACGTAATCTGTTCCTAAGACATCTGTGCTGTCATACCCGAAGTATCCAAAAATCAAATTATGATCTACTGTAGTATGTGGTTTCCCTTCATCCTTGACCCTAATTTGATATTCCCAATTATTGCTGACAATATTATTTCTAATCACAAAATTACTATCGTCGGGATGTTTACTGCTAACATAAATACCATTACCAACGGGCCAAGTCCCACTCAAATGACCGCAATTATGAACTGTATTATTCAATATATAAATATTTGATTTTGAACCTGTATTTGGTTCAACCCAGTTTGTTATCTCAATACCTGTTGAATAACATTTATATACAATATTATTGTAAACTTTAACATTGTCAACATGTCCTCCTTCCTCAGCACCAATAGCAATTCCATGAGGAGTCGAGACAAGGTTCGAGAACACCTCAACGTTATAAAGATGATTCGGTTTCGGACAATTATAAGCATCAATATAAATTCCTACCTCTCCATCTTCATGAATGAGCGGATCATAATTTTTAGGTAAATCATAAACATGATTATGATGAACTGTTCCATCATAACTATTATCCTTAACATCTATTCCCTCACCACCCGAATAAAGACCGGGACCATCATGAATTTCGTTATAACAAATTTCAAAATTATTGCAATATGCAACAGTTAGACATTCCTCGCTTCCTCCATTTACTGCAAGGCGAATTTCATTTCCTTGAGCAAGAAGATTACTACTTCTTCTTAATTTAATTCCTGAAGTATACGTATTATATGATGAGTTATTAATCAGTTGAACATTATCACTTTTATAAACTCGGAATCCTGAACCACCAGAATTTTTAATATGTATATTTGAGACTTTTATATGATGAACATAACTTATTTCAAATAATCCACCATCACCATCAGAAGATATCCCGGTCCCATCCAATATTACACTATCAGAATTATCTCCAATAAATTCAATAAATTCTTCGTCATTACCAGAATACTTCAATACAACTCTTTCGTTGTAAATTCCTGAGGCAACATAGATTTTCGTATTTGGACCAGAAAGGTCGGCTGCTCTCTGGATTGTTCTTAAGGGTTCTGCGATGGTTGTCCCTGAATTACTATCGCTGCCAAAATTTGCATCAACATAAAGTACAGAAACACTTGGGACAAGATATAAAACATCATCGAAATTAATTTGTCCTGATGGAACTATATCGGAACTTTGATATATTTTACCAATCTCTACAACTTTTCCGCTCTCGACTTTGTGATTTATTCCGAGCAATTCCCGAGCAAGTGTATCGTTTCTCCAGACAGAAATTACTGAATCAATTTTAAATCCTATAGTAATTTTTTGCCATTTGTTGTTGATTGGAAATTCACCCAAAGCATAGTCGTATACTGTTGATCCAGTGATTGAGTCTTTATATTCAAGGAATGCAAAATAATTATTCCCCGATTGTCTTAACCTTAATGCAGCAATTACATCCCAATTTGTTCCACCACGAAGTGCTGCAATTCTGATAGTTTTACCTGGATACCAACTTGTTGTATCGGGGATTGTAACATCATTTGGATTAAACCAGAATGTTAAATATGCTTCGTCAGTTAATCTTAATCCAGATTGATATAGATAACTTTCATCAGCATTTACATTTACGGATAGACCATTGGAATTATCTATCCCGATATTTGGAAATATCGTTGGCCAAGATAAAGAATCATCAGACGGTTCTGGATTCCAATTATCTAAATTACCTGATTCAAAATCTTCAGATATTATTTCCCAGCAAGGTGGTAAAATTATCTGTGCAATAACATTACTAATTAAGCACAAAAATAGTAGTGAGATAATTATTCTTTTCATTATTCACTCTCAAGAGTTTTCTTAGTTAAAGAAGTATTTGAAAAACTAGTAAATTGTCACTCTGAATCCAGATTTATGCCAAAAGGCATGGAATACCATCGGGATGAAGTGTCAATATAAAAAATTAAAATGAGATTCTTCTCACAACAAGTAGGGATCAGAATGACCTAATTGCTTTTTGTTTTTCAGATGTTTTAATAAAAATTATGTTTCGAAATTTTAACACCTTACTAATTTATGCTATTTGGTAAAATTCTTTAAATCTCTATTTCAGTAAAATCATCTTCTTCGTCTCAGAATAATTTCCTGCTTCGATACGATACAAATACACTCCACTTGCTAAATTATATCCTTTAAATTCAACCTGATGAACTCCTGCTGGTTTTTCTTCGTTAACCAAATTAATTATTTCTCTGCCTAACATGTCTAAGATCTTAATTTTAACAAACGACTTCTCTGGCAGCGAATAGGAAATTATCGTACTTGGATTAAACGGGTTAGGATAATTATTATATAATTTTGTTTGGTATAACACTACATTATTTCTATCGTCTTCAATTGAAGTGATAGTTAACGGGAAAGATACCGGCAAACAATTGTATCCAGAAATTATCAATTCGGCATTTCCAATTTCTGTAATCGGTGGGTCCAAAATGATATTACAATTACCCAGCGTATCTGTATTATTAACGCCATACAATATACTGTCTTTTAAAATCACACAAGTTAATCCTTCAACTGGAAATCCGTCTGAAGTAACCGATACATCAACAGAAGACGTGCCGGGTTGAATTGAAGATTGATAACTCGCTTGAATATTGATCGGTTCATTTGTCCATATCCCCATAGCGGGATCACCCAAAACATTATTACAGTAAAAACACCAACGCAAAGCTCCTTCTTCCCATTGGCCTGGCGCTGTTACCCAGGGAGCACTTTCAATTTTAGAAATTAAATGTGCAGTACCGATTCTGTGTTGTCTATCATTATATAAAGCATCTACAAATTCACGTTGTAGGTGAGTCGATGGTCCTTCGGTTTGCCCTTCATTAAACCAACCATACCGCGAATTTCCAATAAATGATACAGCAAAATTTGAAATGTTTACCATTCTCTCGGCAATGCAATCAGACTGATCGAATCCTCCACAATTACAACCTGTTGTATTAACTGATGTGTAATTGTGAATAACACCATTAGCCTGAGAGAAATTTTCATTTGTAATATCGCTATTATCTAATCTCATTGCATAGTCGTAATTTGAATGTCCAGCATGATAAATAAAAGATTTTCCCTCATTTATTTTAGAAATTAAAGTACTACCTGACCAATAACCTAAATCTCTGTCGTATAGTTTTTCAATATTGTCTTCGATCGGAATGCCAATGGTTGTATACCCACTATCATCTTGAAAACCGATTAGTAAATCCAAATAATCACCGCCCCAGGTTAGGGGGGATGACCATAGGTGTTCGCCTGCTAACAATGGTTTATCTAATTCATTTAAAACCGGAGTATCTTGATAAGACTTAATTTTATTTATAATATTACTTAATTCTGATAAATTGCTCACCGATATACGCGCAACAGAAATTTCTGGCAAAAGATCATCTTCACCAATTTCTCCCCATAAACTGTTACCGTTGTTATTCCAAGTTCCATCTAAAGCGGAATAATATAAATCAGCAGGTATATTATCATCTTCATATACTGCAGAGGATTGAACCTTACAATAAAATCCGCGATATGGAATGTGCTCAATATCTCCACCAAGAAGCACATATTCTATATTATTATTTTGATATTCCTGTATTATATAATTTCTTATTTTTTCCTGGGAGTCCTGTCCGGTTGATAATGCGTAAATTGAATCTGTTGAAATAATTTTTGCCTTTATTCCCCGTACGCGATATAAATTTATAAGATCTAAAAATCCATCTTCAAATTGAGATGGTGAAATTATTAATAGTTGATAGCTATTGTTGTTAAGATTTTTTTTTGGATAAAGATTGATCAAATCAGGATTTTGTACAAATTTTTTAATTCTTTTTAATACCTCATCATTTGAATTTAATTTTGCTAGATTATCACTAGCTTCTGAATCTTTTCGTGAATGAATTCGTATAGTTATCTTTTTAAAGAATGAAACTTTTCCTGAAGCAGGGAAATACTTTAAAGGTGTAAAAGTAGAGAGAACAATGGAGTATCCATTCATGTATTGAGTTAGCAATTCCCCTGTTTGTGATGATGGATAAGAATCTGCCATGGAATAAATAAGTTCGTTCTTTACAAATTCACCACTTGTCTTTTCTGAAATTGGACGAACAAATTGCTGCGGTAGTATTTTAAAATTTCCTTGAATGCTGACTTCATCTTCTCCAATTATTTCTATTGACTCGGCAATTTCACCTGGTGGCAATAATAACGATACAGTATGATACGGCAGGACAGGTTCACCCAATTTTCCCGTAAGTAAAGTATTATTAAAATTGATTTTTTCCTGATTAGCCGTTTTGGTTATTGTGTAATTATCAAAGTAATAAGTTTTTTCGATAACCTGACCATTAGTAATAATATATGTGCAAATCACAACCACAAGGATAGATCTTAATTTTTCCAAGATAAAACCTTTAATTATTAGAAGAATTTAAAAATCAGTAAATTGTCACTCTGAATCCAGATTTATGCAGAAAGACATGGAGTACCATCGGGATGAAGTGTCAATATAAAAAATTAAAATGAGATTCTTCTCCCAACAAGTCGGGATCAGAATGACCTAATTGCTTTTTATTTCTCAGATGTTTAAATAAAAATTATATTTCTAAATTTTTACACCTTATTAATTTATGCTATTTGGTAAAATTCCTTAAATCTCTATTTCAGTAAAATCATTTTCTTCGTTTCAGAATAATTTCCTGCTTCAATACGATATAAATACACACCACTTGCTAAATTATATCCTTTAAATTCAACCTGATGAATTCCTGCTGGTTTTTCTTCGTTAACCAAATTAATTACTTCTCTGCCTAATGTGTCATAGATCTTTATTTTAACAAATGATTTTTCCGGTAATGAATATGAAATTATCGTACTGGGATTAAAAGGATTAGGATAATTCTGATTTAATTCAAATTTTTCGGGTATCTGTCCATCTTCAGTTTGAATATCAGTAGCTATAAAATGGACTTTGAAATCGTCGAGACAAATGGAACCCGTATCCTTTTTTGTATCATTTGTTTCGGCAAGATAAATTATCTTCCAGGTAATAGGAAAAGTAACTGTTGCTCCAGGAGGCATACCCCACTTTGGTGTTGCCGATGATATTAAGTTTTCTACGAACTGCCAAGAATTATTCCAATCAATTCCGGGTGTTGCCGATGTAAAGTCAAGTATAAATTTTTCTCCATCTACATCCCAGAATTCCCCTCTTAACCAATGACTATGTCCATCACCGTATACATTTATCCCAACTTTATCTGGAGTGCCTGATATTGGAATATCACAATTCATATATAAGCATGTTATACCACCTGTAACAAATTTATATTTTAATTTTCCACTGCTTGTTGGTGAGACAAAAACCGTGCTATCTACAGTTAAACTACAATTAATTAAGTCAACAAACACACCTGTAAGATTATATTTACTAACATCAGAAAAATCATCAATGATAACATATTCTGATACTCCAATGCTAACCGGAACGCTACCAAAGACACTATCATATTCTGCATATACGAATCCAGATCCTAAAGCAGTTGCATAAAAGTTACCAGAGGTAGAGACCGTTCCAATACTATCTGTACAAGTCCAGTTATAATCCGTTATTGCTAAATTAATAATATTATCATAACTATCTCTTGCAGTTGGGGTTATAACTTGATTTTGACCAACTTGTAAAATTATTGGTGTTGGCTGTAAAGTAATATTCGCAATCTGTGTCATATAAACTAAAGCTGAATCTTTTATACTATTTACTTCGGCATATACATATCCAATTAGAGTATCGTCTTTAGCAGTGAAAAGCCCATCTTGAGTTATTGAACCAAGAAAAGTATCGCAACTCCAAAATACAGAGTCGGGATTAACCGAAACTGGATTATAATACTGGTCAAAACCTTCAACTTCAAATGGAACTGTACCTCCTTCGATTACATAAACAGGATCAGGGGAAATTCGTAATTGAGACAGTGTGTCTGTAAAAGTTTCGCAAACAACTAATAAGCAATTGGAAACAGACCTTTCGGTACCATCACTCGGACTATTAACAACCTCACCTCTAACTACCATTGTAGTTGAACCACCTCCATCAAGATTAAGTCCTTCATATACATCCCATTCAAGCATGTATGCAGCAAGTTGATAAAAACTCATCCCAACTGAGTAACCTGTTTGTCTTCCATCAACGGTGAATAAAAATAGTTTTGTGGAATCTTGATTAAAGCCAATAGCGGTTCTAGGATGTACATCTGCTGATGAACCTATATTTACACCATGCTGAATTATGACTGGACCACCTCCCACAAGTTGATCTAACTTTTCTAATGCTGGTGTAAGTCCCATATAAACTTTAATAGTATCACCAACTTGAATGTAATTAAGTGCTGTTGCATTAATACCATGCCCAGAAAATACACCTTTACCTTTTGATAATGACATACCTCCAACATTAACTTGTTTGGCTTCAACAACGCATAGCATTGTATCATTCATGATCCACTGATTAATCGGAGAGAATTTAATTTCTATCCCATTTGAATCCGTTCCAGTTGAGGAGCCCTTATACGAATTATAATAAATTAATTGATCAGTAAAACGTTCTGCGTTTATATCACTTATTGTCGTAAGTAAAGTATCATCTAAAAATATTTTTCCGGAAAACGTTACCACATCAATCATTGGTTTATTATAAATATTTGTCGCGAAATTTAGTCTGGTATTTGTGTTTTTTAATATTTCACCATTAACAACTTGAGTACTGATCGGTTCTCCTGTAGATGTATTATAAAAATCTCCATTGATAGCACCAACAACCTGATGTCCTTCATAATGATTTCTACTTGCCATTGAAGAAGTTCTTTCAAATGCACTTCCACGTAGTAAATCATCTGCTTTAACAGTCTCAATTTTTAACAAAGGATTTGTAAGATCAATCACAAGGACATTAAAATGCCAAGGACCAGCTTCACGAAATTCATGATAATGGATAACTCCAGGTCCAACGATTGTGCTGTCTTTAGAATTAGCAAGAAGTGGAATTGATAAGACAAGGAAGACAATAAAAAAATAAATTTTTCGTTTCATTTTAAATCTCCTTTTTGGTTAAAATAATTTTTATTAAAGTTATTCTATTTTAAGTTTTTCTCCTTCAGTCCTCGCAATAACAACGGCACCGCAAGAATCGCTCCAAACATTTACGGTTGTTCTGCACATGTCAAGTATTCTATCAACAGCTAAAATTAATCCCACACCTTCTAAAGGCAATCCTACAGATGAAAGAATTACAGTCATCATAACCAATCCAGCCATCGGAATTCCAGCCGCACCAATAGATGCAAGAAGCGCAGTAAAAACAACTACTATTTGTTGAATGAATGATAACTCTACTCCGTATGCCTGAGCAATAAACATAGCTGCTACACATTCATACAAAGCAGTTCCGTCCATATTAACCGTAGCACCAAGCGGTAATGTAAAACTAGTTATCTTATTTGAGACTCCAGAATTATTTTCAACTGCTTCCATAGTAAGCGGTAATGTCGCATTTGATGATGAAGTTGAAAACGCAGTCAATAGCGGAGTTGACATTGCTTTAAAATGCTTTAATGGACTTACTCTGCCAATTACTTTAACAATTAACGGTAATGTAATTGTCGAATGTAATAACAGTCCCATAAGTACAGCAAGCATATAAGTCAATAATCTTAAAAAAGTATCAACTAAATCCGGTATTTCAGCGACTTTCTGTGCTACAATTCCAAAAACTAAAAGTGGAGCAAATCTGATAACAAACATTGTCAGTTTCATCATTACTTCAAATACTGAATTAGCAAGGTCTGTTAAAAATATTCTGTGCTTATCTGGAACTCTTGTGATAAAAAATCCGAATATTATCGCGAAGAAAATTACCGAAAGCATATTCCCTTGTGAGAACGATTCAAAAATATTTTTTGGTATTATATATAAAAGTGTTTCACCAAACGATTCTCTTGCTTCTGCTAAGCCTTCAACCTCTTTTGCAAAGCCAAGGTCAGCACCAACACCCGGTTGAATTAAATTCACCAATACAAGACCAGTTAAAATAGCAAATATACTTGTAGACAAATAATAAAGCATAGTTTTCAATCCGATCCTTCCTAAATTTTCACCACTCCCAATGTTTGTCATACCTGAAATAATTGAACTCAAAATTAAAGGAACAATAACCATCATTAAAGCGCGGAGACATAAATCACCCATCCAACTCACATAATGGACATAATCCTTTAAAAAAATACCGTAAAGAACTGCAAGTACAAATGCGATTAGAATTTGCCAGTGTAATTTGATTTTTTTCACTATGAGACTATTACTTATATAAATAAAATATTTTGAATTTAAAAATAATTAAATTTTAATAAAATCTCGTCACAAACTGCATACCCCCTGTCAGTCAATCTTAAAATGTTTTTCATTTTTTTTAGATACTCATTTTCAATTAACTGATTGATATAATTTTTATTTTCATTTTCCCATTTATCAGAAATAATTTTTACTTTAAATAAATCCAATCCTTTACTGCGAAGAGAAAGCATTACAAATTCTTCGAGTTTTTGTTTGTCAGATAATTTTTCTAATTTTTCTATTGCAGAATCATTTTTATTAATTGCGTTTGAATACTTCTCAACATTTCGAAAGTTATTCCATCTATAGCCATTAAAAAACGAATGAGCTGCTGGACCAAATCCCAAATAATTTTTGTATGTCCAGTATGCAAGATTGTGCTTGCATTCATAACCTTCTCGGGCAAAGTTTGACACTTCATATTGGAGGAATTTATTTTGTCGTAAAAATTTTATTCCTGCACTATAAAGTTCTGCATCATAATCTGGTTCTGTAATTTTTACTTCTCTTTTTTTTACAAGTTTATATAATGGAGTGTTTTTTTCAACTATCAGTGCATAGGTTGAAATATGATTAATTGGTAAATCAACAGCAATTGATAAATTATCAAGCCATTTTTCTTTCGTCTGCTCAGGAAGATTGAAAATCAGGTCAATATTAATATTGTCAAAACCTATTTCGTAAGCATCATTAATGGTTTTTATTGCTTGCTTTGAATTATGAATTCGGGATAGAAAAGTAAGGTCTTTATTGTTAAAAGATTGAACACCAATAC
>JAFGPR010000007.1 GCA_016936095.1 Ignavibacteriales bacterium
CTTCGCATTTTTTCCCCTTATCTTTTTGACTACAATAATATTTAAAATTTTTATCAATGTCAATTAATTTTTCAGAAGTTTCTGTAAATAATATTTTTTGTTGCAATATAAAAAACAAAATTAACTTAAAAAAATTTGGAGTTTACATGTCATTAAAAATAGGTGATATAGCACCAAACTTCGTTTTGAAAAGTCATAAACTTGAAGATATTTCTTTAAAACAATTCAATGACAAATCAAATGTCCTTATCTTATTCTTTCCATTTGTAAATACAGCAACTTGCGAAAAAGAATTATGCACAATCCGAGATGGGATGAGTAAATATAATGATTTGAATGCACAAGTCCTCGCAATTAGTGTTGATAGTCCTTTCTCTCAAAAATTATGGGCTGAGAAGAATGGATTTAATTTCCCAGTTCTAAGTGATTTTAATAAGGAAGTAAGTCAACTTTATGGAGCATATTACGATAATTTTGCACCAGGGAAATTTGATTACAAAGGAGTTGCAAAAAGATCTGCATTTGTTGTAGATAAATCGGGAATCATTAGATATATAGAAATTCTTGAAGATCCAAGTACAGAACCAAATTACGAATCAATACAAAAAGCATTAGCAGAATTATAATTTTTTAATTAGTGCCATATAAAAAACTCAGACCTATTTGTGGTTTGGGTTTTTTTTATTTCCAAAGACGCTGGTTAAGTTGTAAATCCTCAACTATATCAACACAAAATTTAAGATTTTCATACGCTTCTCTAAGCCCCTCTCCTTTAGTAAAACTTTTTCCTAATTTCAAATCCATAAATCCACCTACAGTAAATATTGAGAGGAAAATATTATTATCCACAAATGAAAGCATTAATTTATTTCTAATCTTTTTACTTAAACCTAATATCCGTTCCATCATCTTTGTTGATAAAATATATCGTGCCTCAACTTGATCAGAGCTATAAACAGCAAATTCTTTTTCAAATCCAGGACTTTCGAGATAAACTAATTCTCCTTTCTTTGAGCTTATTTTCTGAAATGCTTTGGCAAGAAATCCAAACTTCTTTTCGTATTTATCAGGAATGATTACCGTTGCTCCGCTTATCTTTTTATTAAAATCAGCAACCATAAACAGTCCTTGATAACTCATTAAAGATTCAATAGTCTGCTTTGTAAATATTGGTTTAATGAAGTGAAAAGCAATTATAAAAAGACTTACAACCGGGATATACCAAAGAAATCTATTGATTTTTGATTGTGTATGAAAATAAATATCTGCCCATTTAATTTCTACATCTTTTACTTGTCCAGTAAGATAATTCTTGCAATAAAAAAAATTAAACTTATTTTTTAGTGATGCTGGAAATAATTTACTCTTAGCTAATAAATCTTTATTAACTAACCAATATTCCCCATATGTAAAATCAGGTGAGATGGACTTCAATATTTTAGGAATTAATTTATTTACTCTTTTATCGAAAGCCATCTTGATAAAAGAGTAAGGAAACATTAAAGCAGTTATAAAAACTCCAACATACGGAAAGACATATTGGAAAACATCCGTCTGTCCTATTTGAGACATTATTTCATCAAGTTTATCAAACCAAAAGATAGCAAGTAAAATATAACAAACAGGTAATAAAAGTAATAGTTGTATGCTGACAAAAAAACTTGAGCGAAAGAATAAAAGTGGTACTCTAATTCGTTCAAGTTTCTTTAATTCGGGATAAACATCTTTATAAATTTGCTCGTATGTTTTCATTTTCTTATTTTATTGAGAAATTATTATCAAGTTGTAAATCTTCAATAATGTCCACACAGAATTTAAGATTATTGTAGGTTTCTCTTAATGCATTTCCTTTTTTAATACTGCGAGTTAAGCTGAAATTTATAAACCCACCTATTCTATAAATTGCACTAAAAATTATTCCATCGACAAATGATAACATTATTGTTCTTCTGCTCTTTTTATTTAATTGTATTATTCGTTCCATCATTCTGGGTGATAGAATAATTCTTGCTTCTATCTGATCAGAGCTATAGACAACAAATTCTTTTTCAAAATCAACATTTTCAAGATAGACAAATTCACCTTTTTTTGAACTCAATTTCTGAAATGAATTAGCAAGAAAACCAAAACTTTTTTCAAATCGATCAGGTATTACAACTGTTGTTCCTTTAAACTTTTTGTTATAATTTGCAACCATAAACAAACCCTGGAAATCAACTATTTCGTCTATAGATTGTTTTGTGAAAATTGGTTTAATAAAATAGTAAGAAATAAAAAATAAATTGAGTATTGGAATAAACCAAAACAATATTGAAATCTTTTTTAATTTTGTAAAATAAATATCATACCATTTTACCTCAATCTCATTTATATTTCCCGCAAGGTAGTTCTTACAATAAAACGGATTTAGTGAACTTTTCAATGAAGCTGGGAATAAATTACTTTTAACAACCATTTCACGTAATATGGAATTATCCTTTCCATAAATAAAGTTGGGTGTAATAGCTGATAGTATTTTAGGAATAAGTCCTTTACTTTTTTTTTCAAAGGAATTCTTTAAATTGGAATAGATTATCATAAACGTAGGGAGCAGCACAAAACAAAATATTATAAATGAATATATAACCACATTTAATAAATCATTTTCGTAAATAGTTTGTAACAATTTATATAAAGCTTCTTGAAACAAAAAAGTTGATAAAAGAAATACTATTGGAATAAGAAAAAGTATTTGAATACACAGATAGAATAACGTTTTAAATATTAGAAGAGGGATTCTAATTCTCTCTATTTTTTTAAGATCATTAAATACTTCATCATATATTTGTTCGTAGGTTCTCAACTATGCTTTGAACAAATCCTTTACGTTCACCTTTTCTCTTTCTTCCGGCGGTATTTCAAAAGATGCTTTGCGTTTATAGCCCATGAGTTTTGCAAAGATGCTCATCGGAAACATTTCAATTCCATTATTGAAATCAAGGACTGAAGCATTGTATGCTCTTCTTGCTGCTGATATTTGCTCCTCGACCTCGTTCAATGAACCTTGCAATTGCAAGAAATTTTCATTTGCTTTTAAGTTTGGATAATTTTCAACTGCCACTTTCAATTGTCCAAGCATTCCCGACAATTTATTTTCCATATTGAATCTTTCCTCAGAACCAGCTTGCGATTGCATTACTGCTGCTCGCATTTCAGTAATCTTTGTCAATATTTCCCTTTCGTGTTGCATGTATTCTTTTACTGCAGCAACTAAATTAGGAATTAAATCCCATCTCTTTTTTAGCATAACATCAATACTACTAAAAGCGTACTCAACCTTGTTCTTACGGTTAATTAAACTGTTATAAATCAAAATGATGATGAGTAACAGCACTCCAGCGGCAATCAAAATAATTGTTAAATCCATTTTTTAATCCTTTTAATTTTTAATTGCATTTTCGTTTGTTCAAATATAAAATAGAATATTCTTTTTTCCAAAAAGAAATTTTATTAAATTAGATGAGACTTATTCGAAGGTGTTATTCAAAATTAAAATTCAGTAAAACAAAATTGTAGCAATATTCAGGAACAAATAAAAAAAGAAATTTGGCCTATATAAATATTTTATCTATAATGAACATTTCAAAAATATCGTCATATTTTTTTGGGAAATTATTGCAATACTAGCACTTCACTTTCAGTAGTACATTCAGGTATCTCTATACCCTCTAATTTCATACCTTCAACATGGAATTTAATTCCTCCATAAATAAGTTCTTCGACTTCTTCCTTTGTCTTTCCCGTTGCAATACAGCCAGGAAGATCTGGTACATAAGCACTATAACCGTTTTCATTTTTCTCATATAAAACTAAAAATCTTTGCATTTTATGACTCCTTCAATCCTGCTTGTTTTAAAATACTATTAAGTGTTTTAGGTAAAACATCATCTGATAATTATGCGATGATATTGTAACTAATCCTTTTTTAATAGGATGTTTAAATTGCTTATGACTCCCCTTTTGTCTAACAAGAAACCATCCATCATTTTCGATTATTTTTATAATATCTCTTACTTTCATTCTCTTTCAAATTTATAATTTAAAAATAATAAAAAATAATAAATATTTCTATCGTCTTAATTTAATTCCTTATGAAGGAGTTTACTCTTAAAATTAAATATTATCTTTTAGTTCTCTGATTTTTTGTGTTTAATTTTTTATTCACTATATTTTCGCACCAAATTTTAAAAGGTTTTAATAATGAATTACGGTGATTTACCACAAGAGTATTCATCATTTGAAAATTCTAAAATTGTAGTCCTCCCTATTCCCTACGATGGAACAAGCACCTGGGGCAAAGGTGCTGACAAGGGACCTGAGGCAATTATTGAAGCATCAACTCACATGGAACTTTATGATATTGAAACCGATTCGGAAGTATATCATAACGGAATCTATACTGCCCCTCCCATTACAGAATCATCTTCACCTGAAAAGATGACAGAGGCAGTTAAACAAAAAGTGAATGAATTGATCAAACAAGATAAATTTGTCGTTACTCTCGGTGGTGAACATTCAATAAGTATTGGTTGTGCACAGGCACATATTGAAAATTATAAAAATTTAACTATTCTTCAATTCGATGCTCACTCAGATTTGCGAGATGAATACGAAGGTTCAAAATATAATCACGCTTGTGTAATGGCAAGATTGAAAGAAGATGCCCCAATTGTTCAGGTTGGTATAAGATCGATGGATAGTGGCGAGTTAGAAAATATGGACAAAAAAAGAGTCTTTTTCGCTGAGAATATTTGGAATGATAAAATGTGGATAAACCGATTGCTAAACTTATTAGCACCAAACATATACATAACAATTGACCTTGATGTTTTCGACCCATCGATAATGCCTGCAACTGGAACACCCGAACCTGGTGGAATGCTGTGGTATGAAGTTTTAAGAGTCCTGAAAAAAGTAATTCGCAGAAAACGGCTCGTTGGTTTTGATATTGTTGAATTATGTCCAAATCCAAATCACCCATCATCCGATTTTCTTGCTGCTAAATTGATTTACAAAATTTTAAGTTATAAATACACATGGGGAAAAAAATTAAAAAGAAAGATTTATTAAAAGAAAAAGTCAAGCATATTAATAATTCATAACTCAACCCCCTTCCCCTTCTCTTAAAAAGAGAAGGCGGGATTATAGGATAAGATCTCCCTCTCTTCCTAAGAGAGGGATTAAGGGTGAGTTTGACAAGAAGTAATTAAAAGAAATTGTTATAGATTTCTATTATGAGTATGATTAAAAGTAAAATATTGGTGGAGATTGCAAAACAATTATGTAGAGAAAATCGTAAGAATCAAAATGAAACAGAAAATATATTCTGGGAAAAAGTAAGAAACAGAAGATTATTAAATAGAAAATTTTATAGACA
>JAFGPR010000088.1 GCA_016936095.1 Ignavibacteriales bacterium
AATTCTACATCACTTTATATACAATTCGTTTTTAATAATGTAATCTCGGACTTTTTCTGGAACAAAAAAATCTAAAGGTAATTTTTGTTTAACACGTTGTCTTAACTCAGTGCTGGAAATATCTATAAATGGAGTATTAATTATTATAGCTTCAGAAAAATATTTATTTGTTGATTTAATATTTTCTTCAAATGGACGCTGCATTACAACCACTCTTGCCATGTCAAATATTTTATCAGGTTCAAACCATTTGTCAAAAACTAGAAGATTATCATAACCTATAATCAGTTCAATCTCTTCATATTTCTTTTTAAACTCAATTAAAGTATGATACGTATATGAAATATCACCTTGATTAATTTCAAAATCTGAATAATCGAAATAGGGATGGTCCGAAATTGCTAACTTTAGCATATTAAGACGGTCATCATCAGAGCTGGAGATTCTATCGAGTTTATGCGGAGATATATGACAAGGGATAAAAATTATTCTTTCTAAATTTCTTTTTTCAAACACAACTTGTGCATTTATTAGATGCCCAATGTGAATTGGATCGAATGTTCCACCAAATATTCCAATCGGTTCCAACTTAAACCTCTGTTTGTTTTGTTACCTCATTATTTTGATTATCAAGAAGTTTTTTTATTTCTATTCTACAAAGTTCAGCATCTTTGAAATAAAATTCTTGCTTTTTCCCTGTGGTTGAATTATACTGTAATTCTCTAAAAGCAAGTTTTGTTGCTAGTTTTATATAAATTTTTCTAATTTTTTCGTCAATCCAACCAGCACGATTTCTCTTTGCTGAACTTAAAATATCCAAATGCTCAACTGGAATGATTCCATTATTCACCTCTTCACTTAACTCTTTCTTTATAATTTCTCTTTCTTTCCTTATCGATTTTGCAAACACAATAATGAAAACAATAATGACAACAATCATAAATAATAAACCATAATAAGCACTATCTTGGAAGCTCACAGATAAATTCCAAAGTCCATGAAGTGTCATAGCAAAAAATAAACCGATAAAGGGCATTATTCTTTTATTTGGTGAATTGGAAAACTTAGACATTCCAAGAAACGCTCCAAAAGTACCTGTTGCTATAGCATGCATAACAGCAGTAAAAGCTGATCGAATAATAACTAAAAATATCCAAGATTCAAAATTTTGTGAATAGGTATCAAAATAAAGAAAATTTTCAGTCATTCCAAAACCAAGACCAATAGCACCTCCATATACTAATCCATCAGTAATATTATCAAATTTTTTGTTCGCAACTGTCCCGACAAGAAATATTCCTTTTGTAATTTCCTCCACAAAAGGTGCAATCAAAACAGCACCAAAAAGATTTAATGATTCGTAATCAGTTACAAAAATTTGAAAAATATTTACAACAAATTGACTCCCTATAATTGCAAAAATAATTGCACCTATAGCTCCCCATAAAAAATGCCCTATTACAAATCCAAGTGGTTCACGGTCATACTTGTCCATTTTCCATAACAATAATAAATAAATTACCATTGGAATTGCTGCTGCTAAAAATGATGCTGCTGACGGCATAAGGTTTCCTCTAAATAAATTTTTTATTTTTATAACACTTTACAAATATAAAAAAAATGAAAAGAATTTGAATATATATTTTCTTCTGTTAGCTTAATACGGGATATTTATATCAAAATATATTGTAATGTAAAATAATAAAATTTTTTGTATTGCTTTATTTGCTTTATACTTTCGGTGTAATATTCTTTAATTGGAGTTGATTACAAAAATTAAAAAAATGTAAAGTAGATTAATATTTTACTTTAATTTATTCTTCTTTTTTATTATATTACATAAGGTTAAATAAAATTTTGAAACAAATAATCGGTTTGGTTTTTATAAAATTAAAAATTTATTAACTAATGAATATTAAATATTTTGTTTTATTATTATTGTCGATTGAAATTTTTCCCCAAACTCAAACTAACACAATTAAATTTTCAGAAGCAATGGAATATTTCAATAAAGGTGAGTTTTCTATAGCGTATGAAATTTTACAATCAATTCCGGATGAATATAATGTTGATGACGACATCTTATCAACATCAAAATATTATTCTGCAGAATGTCTCCTAAAATTAAATCAATACAATGGTGCAATAAATGAATTTGAATATTTCGCATATAAATATCCATTATCAAATTTCAGGGAAGAATCATTATATAAATTAGGTACATTGTATTATAATCAGAAAAGATTCCAAGAAGCACGTGAAAAATTTTTGCTATTAATCAAAGACTACCCCTATACTGAATATGAGGGAACGGCTTATTATTGGATTGGGCTTTCCTTATTGGAAGAGAATAACTATTCTGAAGCTGAAAATTATTTAATTAAAGCAATATATTCTTACAAACATAATAAGTATCCGGATAATACCATTTATTCACTTGCGTATCTTTATGAAAAACAAAATAATTATTTACAGGCAATTCAATATTTTGATGAATTATTAGGTTATTATAGCGACAGCCCATTAGCCCCTTATTCCCAATTAAGAATTGGTATTTGCTATTTCATGTTGAAAAAGTATGACAATGTTATTTTAGAATTAAACTCTCCCCTTGTTGGAAAACTTCCTAAGGAAGAAAGTATTGAAGCAGAATATTTATTGGCAAATTCTTATTTCTTATTAAGAGAGTATCAAAATTCCATTTCAACTTTTAAAAATTTACTCAATACTCATAAAAATTTCCCGACTCGTCGATTAGTACAATATAACTTTGCGTGGGTATATTTTCAGAAAGGAGATTACTTAGAAGCATTCGATATTTTTAATTCCTTATCAAATAAATCTCAAGATACTATTTCGATAAACTCTCTCTATTGGAGTGCTGAATGCAAAAGATATAATGGACAACCGGATGAGGCACTTGCATTGTATAATTCATTTCTAGAAAAATATTCGGATCATCACCTCTCTCCAACTATTAAATTTAATATTGCCTCAATTTATCATGATAAAGGTGAATATGGAACTTCTGAGAAAACTTTAATTGAAGCTCTTAAATCAAACGATAGAATTGTTCAAGGGAAAGCTTATACACTTTTAGGTGAAATACGGCTGAACGAGAAAAAATTCTCGAAAGCAACAGAATATTTTTCGGAAGCTTTATCAATTTCAAATTTACCACAAGATTTAATTAATCGTTCCAAATTAGGTTCAGGTGTAGCACTTTTTTATGAAAAAAAATACAGAAAAGCTATTGATATATTAATTGAGTTAAGCAATAATCAAAAGAATTTTGAGCCTGATAAAATTAATTTTTATATTGCTGAATCGTATTTTGCATTAGAAAAATATTCAAATGCGATTGCTTATTATAAAAATATTTCGACCTCGAATGCTGCCCTTCAAAAACAATCTAACTATGGATTGGGATATTGTTATTTTAATTTAAAGGAATTTGGAACTGCTCAAAATTATTTCAACCAGTTTATTAATGACTCACAGGAAGATGAAGTAAACATCATTGATGCTAAATTACGATTAGCCGATTCTTATTATGGAACAAAAAATTTTGAAATGGCAGCAAATACATATAAGCAAATCTTTACAAATAATCGTAACTCAATAAAAGATGATTTTGCCTATTATCAATATGGACAATCACTGTTTAAAGCAAGTTTTTATAATGAAGCTATACAAGAATTTTCGAATCTCCAAAAATATTTTCCTGATTCCAAATTTCGTGATGATGCTCAGTATTTAATTGGTTGGATACATTTTCAGAATAAACAATATAGTAGTGCCATTAAAAATTACAAAGTTGTTCCTGCAATATATCCATCTTCGGAGATAGCTCCGATTGCATATTATTCAATTGGTGACTGTTTCTATAATACCGCAAATTATGATTCGGCAATTGTTTATTATAATAAAGTACTCCAGAAATATCCTAATTCGAATTATGTTTCTTATGCAATAAAAGGTATTGTTGACTGTTATCAAATAGATAATCAAACAGAAAGAGCAATTGGTTTTATTGATAATTTGGCAAATTCTAACTATTCATCAAGTGTTAAAGAGGAATTGTATATTAAAAAAGGTGATATTTATTTATCATCAGGTGAGTATAACAGAGCAATTCAAAGTTACAAAGATTTTATTTCAAAATTTCCAAATAGTGGGATTGTACCAAATGCTTATTATGGAATTGGTAAATGTTCGTATCTAATTAGAAGAAGCGATGATGCAATTACTAACTATAAAAAGGTTATTAACTACTATCCAAATTCTGAAATATATATTCCTACTGTTATTGAACTAGGAAAAATATACTCACAACAGGGGAAAAATTCTGAAGTGATTTCTTTATATGATAATGCTCTCTCAAAAATTGGTGAGAAATCTGAGACATCAGAACTGCTATTCTTAAAAGCAGAAGCTTTACTTGAAATGGATAAAATAAACGAAGCTTATGAAATATTTGTCTTAATAGCTAATTCATACCCCGGAACTGTTTTCGCAGATAAAGCCAAAATGGAAATTGGAATATTTGAATTAGCGCGTGAAAATTATGATTATGCATCTGAATTATTCAAAGATTTAACGCAAGGACGAATTGATAATCTCGGTGCACAAGCACAATATTATTACGGTTTAACTTTTTTTGAGCAAGGAAAAATAAATGATGCAATAACTGCTTTCGTCAGAGTTCGTTCAGTGTTTTCACCTTACGATGAATGGTACACAAAATCACTTTTACGGCTGGGTGATTGTTATGTAAAACTTGGACAAAATGAACAGGCTCGTGAAATGTTTCGGGCTGTTGTAATTAAACATCCAAACGATGAATACGGAAAAGAGGCTAATCAAAAACTGAAACAATTATGAAAAAATTTGTATTCTTATTTTTTGTGTTTGCACTTGTGACTTTTGCACAACCAGATAATCAAAGTTCGAGCATAGAACTTCCTGAGTTTATAATAATTGGTTACCGTTCAGTTGATATTCCAAATATTAAAAAACCCGAACCTGTTTTTATGACAACATTATCAAAAGATTTTTTTTCACCTACATATACTCCAGAAGACTTTTCAATTCCAAGTCCATCTGCACCAAGAAATAAGAATGTTGAACTCTATGGCGGTGAACCAATTAGTCAATGCGGAATTGAATTAGGTGCTGGGATTTACACATTACCAAGAGGAAAATTTTTCTGCAATCAGAGTTTTAATGACCTAATATTAAAAGGACAACTTTGGGGCCTAAATCAAAGAAAATATATAGACTATTCCAGTAAAAATAACTTCGGTGGAAGAATAGGACTTGACTATTATGCTGATAATCAGGATGCATTTTTATCAGGTTCGAAATTATCTTTCTATACTCAATATGACTGGACTTCATATTATTTGTACGGATCGTCAATTCCTTCAGAAAAAAGAATAACTAATAAAGGAATCATAGGGCTGGAATTAAACAATAAAGCAAATGAAACTGTAAAATATGGATTTTCCGTAACTGGTGACTTATTAGAACTAAATGAAAATAATTTTAGCGAATTGGTATTGGGTGGTTCTGCATTTCTAAAATTTAAATTTGGTGATCTTGGATGGATAGTTAAAGGAAATATTATTAACCAAAGTTTGAAGAATAATCTATCTGGTGAAAATAATTACTTATACCTTAATGCAAGTGCTGATGTAAATTTATTATTATTCGAAGCTATTGAAACAAGAGTTGGTGCTTATTATGCTAATCAAGGTTCGTATTATTTCATTTCACCTATCGCATCAATTATTATGAAAATAGGTCGTCGTTTATCACTTATTGGTGAATATGCACCCAATACAGAGTTTTTAACTATCAGTAATTTTATTGGACAAAATAATTACGTGAATCTCGGACTTCAGGATAATGTATTTGTTAAAAATAAAATTAATCTCAAAGCAGCAATAAAATTTCAATATGATACATATTTTGAAATAGTTGGTGGTGC
>JAFGPR010000008.1 GCA_016936095.1 Ignavibacteriales bacterium
AAGTCCGAGGTTTATCGAGAATATGAAGTATTGGTTGAAAGAAGAGATTCACAGGGTAAATTAACCCGAAATTGGGAACGAAAAAATGAAAAAGTCGGAGGTACTGAAAAGAGTGTCGAGTTTATATTAAAAGATGAATCAGGTGAAATCCCAATAAGCATAGAGGGTGCGAATAAAATTAGTCAAAAAGTTGTTGACAAATTTGAACCAGCAGCTTCTGCAGGTGGTGGCCTATCTTTCAGTTTTGGTAATTTTACTTTTTCAAATTCAAGTTCTAACCGAACAATCGGATATAAGAAAGTTGAATATTGCATACCGAATAATTCTTCTTTATATATTCTAGGCGAGGTAAATGATCGAGATGGTAAAATGAAAATTTCCAAACCAATTGATAAGAAAAATCAGTTTATTGTATCAACTAAGTCGGAAGAAGAATTAGTATCTCAATTTGAAAAAAGCGCAAAAATTATGTTAATTTTTTCATATATATTTGTGGTCCTAGGTGGGATCTCGATATTATATGGAATTTATCAATCAATAAAATAAGGAGGAATCATGTCAATCCAAGAAAAATACCAACCAGTGTTAAATTTGGCAAAAGAATTGGGTGCTAAAGTTACAAAGACAGCTCTTGAAGGAACTGCTTTGAAAGTTGAAGCTACCGTTAAAACCCAATACGAAAAGAATCTTATTTGGACGAAGATTAAAGAAGTAGGTGGACAAGATCCAAAGGATATTAATGTTGATATTAAAACTGAATTAACTGATTGCTATCATGTTCACAAAGTTGTTTCAGGTGATACTCTTAGTGCTATAGCAAAAAAATATTTAGGTGATGTTAACAAATATCCTGAAATTGCTAAATTTAACAATATTGCTGACCCTAACAAAATTAATGTTGGTCAGGAAATAAAAATACCAAACAAATAATATTGTTCGTTAAACCCAACTATCTTTTAGTTGGGTTTTTTATTTTTAAATAGTAATTAATGAATTTTTTCTTTTGTTATGTCAATTTCGATTAAATTAAATCAAATCTCCCATAGAAGACTTAATATATTGACTGGTGAATGGATACTCGTATCACCACATCGATTGAACAGACCATGGCAGGGGAGTATTGAGAAACGATCTGAAATAAAATTACCTGAATATGTAGAAGATTGTTATCTATGTCCGGGTAATTTAAGGGCAAATGGCGAACGTAATCCTGATTATAAAAATCAATTCGTTTTTCTAAATGATTACAGTGCATTAACTAATGTTAATAATATCGAGACAAATTCTGTTAATCTCTTAGTAGCAAAACCTGAAAGTGGTATTTGCAAAGTTGTGTGCTTCTCTCCTAAGCATAATCTAACTCTTCCGTTAATGGAATCTAAGGATATAATAAATGTGGTAGATGTATGGCAAAACGAATTTATTGAATTGAGTAAAATGAGAAACATAAATTACATCCAAATATTTGAAAACAAAGGCGAATTAATGGGATGCAGCAATCCTCATCCGCATTGTCAAATCTGGGCTCAAGAATCTATACCAACTTTACCAATGAAAGAAACAAAGTGTATGAAGGATTATTTTAGTAAAAAAAGAAATTGTCTTTTATGTGATTACATCGAAGTAGAAAAAAAAGCAGGAGAAAGAATTATTTATGAGAATGATGATTTTATTTTGCTAATTCCGTTTTGGGCAACTTGGCCTTTTGAATTACTAATAGTAAGTAAAAGGCATATTAAGGATTTAGGCAATTTCAGTAAAACAGAAAAACTTTCATTTGCGGAAATACTAAAATTAGCTACTACTAAATATGATAACTTATTTAATATCAGCTTCCCATATTCCAGTGGAATTCATCAAGCACCTACTGATAATAATGAACATACTGAATGGCATTTTCACATGCATTTTTATCCTCCACTTCTTAGGGCAGCAGATGTAAGAAAATTTATGGTTGGCTATGAGATGCTTGCTGAACCTCAGCGAGATATTACACCCGAAACAGCAGCGGAAATATTAAGAAAAACTTCAAACATTCATTTTTCCAAGACTACAGTATAAATCAAAGCAAAATGCTTATTTATAAATACGGAATGTTTGTTTGTATTATATGTCAGATTTCTTGGTTAGTGATTAGACTTTGATATAAATAAAAACCCCCAATTTGGGGGTTTGAAACAATTAGATTACAATTTAGATTAAAGTTTTGAAATTATATATGTTTGATATTCCGATTTATATAAGGTGAGAGTTGTACCATTATATGTATATGTTGTATTATCATATGTTATATTGGAATATCCATTATTTGTACAAAAATTACTTACATTTGTAATTCTATCATAGGGATCCGGATGAGTGGAGAAGAAAGTTGCCACCGGACTACTTGATTCAACATATCCATCAAATTGTAATTCTTCAAAGAAGAATTTTACACCACCAGGGTAGAATCTTGTATCTCTTAAATATTCAAATGAATCTGAATCAGCCTCGTCTTCATCTGAACGGCTATTAGCAAGGAATGCTAAACCAACAAATAAATTTGCGACTATTTCGGTAATTTCATCTGGATTGTCACCTAAAACTATACTTAGCAATAATGAAACTCCATAGTATTGAGTTAGCCTTTCTGTAGAATGTCTGTTCTCAATATGTGCAATTTCGTGTCCGATAACCCCTGCAAGTGCATCTTCTGAATCAAGATATTTTATCAGACCTGTATAGACATAGACTCTACCTCCTGGAATTGCAAATGCGTTCATTGTGTTATCATCATTAATAATTTCAATATGGTATTGAAATACATCTTTGTGTTCTACTTTTGAAGAAGCTAATACCTGTTGAAAAATTCTGCTGTTAATATTTGATTTTAAAGTTGGATTATTTAGAATTGGGTAATTGTAAGGGTCATTTGCTATCTCTAATGCAACTTGTTCACCTAATGCGACATCATCCTGTAATGAAAATAGATTGATGTCATCCAGGACGTCGCATGTACATAAAATAAACACACTACAAAATGTCAGGGTATAAAAAATCCTTTTCATTTTTACCTCCTAAAAATAAATTTTATTCATTTAAAAAATATAAAATCATTAAATAAAAACAAAATATAAAAGAGATGACATCTTTTTGTATGAAAGATGCCACCTGCATTTTTAACTTACAATTACTTAATCTCGATTACTCCAGCACCATTAAATGAATGATATTCTCTATCATACATCGCTTCAGCACCTATTACAGGTAACTGGAATTTACCTTGGTTAACCACCCTTAACATGTAATAATAATCCTTTGTTGAATTCGAATTTAAATCTGTGAAAAGAATTATTCGATCATCACGTATATCAGTATATTGCGGATTTAATGGGTTATCAGACTTCCACGTTAATTCAGTTGATGTTGATAATCTTGGATTTTCAATTTCAAATCCTGCTGGTATCATATCTGTAATTACAATATTTTCCACGTATCTTTCTAAACCACTTAGACTTATTTTACATACAATCAATTGTCCTTGAGTAAATTTATTATTTGTAATTTGTTTACCTGTCCTATAATCGTAATATGCTCTTCTAACTCGTATAAAGGAATCCTCTTCTTTGACTTTTTCGCCAACTTTTATTCCTTCAGTATTCCAGAAATAATACAACTCTCCTTTACCTTCAGATTTTAGAGTTACACTTGCCCCATTTAGTTTGCTATTTGTAGTAGTAATATCTTTTCCATTGTATGTTTCAATTACACTTCCATTAACATTTACATATACTTTCATATTTGCATCTGATGTTTTCCTCGCTGACTTACCAAGTGCTAAGAAAATAAATGATCGTTCTTGCGTTGAATATGCATTTTTTAAATTATTGCTTAAGTGTTTTATCATATAAGGAATCTGTTTATTATTTGGATCAACTTCTATGAGTACATTTAACATAACAGCATTTGCACGTAATTCCGAATCGAAATTACCCCCTGTTAATCTATCCGTTTTTTCAGCAGTGAAAGATTTAGGAATCAATGAATTATAAGAAGACCATTTACCCATTAAAGCATAAGCTCCAGCCAACAGATATTTCGAATCTTCAGACAACAGATGAAGTCGTGCTTTATAATAATTCATCGTTGAGATATCACCTTTACCAGCAAGAGCAAGAACATAAAGTGAATATAAGATTTCTTTATTAGCTATTTTCTTAATAATTCTTTGATTATTAGTATAAGTAACGTAGTCATAAGTGCTTTGTTCTTTTGCTCGTTTTGCTAGATAACTAAGTAATTTATTCAAGACTTCTTTTTTTACATCGTAACCAATTTTCTGTGCTTCTATCAAAAAGTGAGCTGCATAAACGCTACCCCACCAGCTTCCGTACCATCCTCCTTGCCAGTATGCCATCGATCCATCGTGTAATTGCATTGACTCAATCTTTCTAATTCCTTCTTTAATGTAATATACAGGGCTGTTCGTTCTGTAAACATCAGGAGCTACTAATTTTGCTAATTCATCAAAATAAAGTTGAGGGAATAATTTTGAAACAGTTTGTTCAATACAACCATGAGGATAACCGATCAAGTACTTTAAATGTTCAGCAAACTTAATAGCCGGAAATTTACTAATTGTTAATGATGTATTCTGAGTTCCTTCTAAGAAATTTTTAGGGATTTGAATTTTGATATCCTTACCGGCATTGATTATTCCAGCACCCGTTTCCGAAATCAATGGTGAAATCGGTCTAACTGATATATCAATTACTTCTTTGACTTTTGCAATTCCGGATGTTTCAATTGTAATTTTTCCTTTTCCCACTTCTGATTTGGACTTAATTGTAAAGGATACCTTCTCTGTGGAATTCGGATTTACCGTCACAGATTTTGTAGTTGATCCAATAACTGTTAACGGACCTTCCACTTTAATATTTACTTTTACATTTCCTTTCTGCGAAGTTGTGTTAATCACTGTTATAGGTGAAATCAATTCATCATCAATAGATAACACCCTTGGGACTTCGGGTTCAATAATCAAATCATCCGCTACTTTAATATGCTCTTCCGAACTTCCAAATCTTGAACCTGAATATGCTACGGCCATTAACCGTAAATCACCATTGTATTGTGGGATGTCAAGATTTATAGTTACTGTCCCATCACTATTAGTCCTTCTTATTCCACTCCATATAGAAACTAGTTTAAACCTCTTTGTGGTAATTGGATTTGTTCTTTTCTTAAGTTCACTCACCAGTTGATCACCACCAGTTGACGAAGTTAAAATTTCTGGAAGAAGTAATTTATATAAATCATAACTATTTACTTTTAACTGACGTTTAGCATACATATATTTGTAAGGATCGGGTGTAACGAAATTTTTAATTTGTAAAATTCCTTCATCCACAGCTGCCAATGTAATATAAACGTCTTTTTCAGAAATAGTTTTAATGGTAATTGTTTGCCTTGTGTTTGGTTTAATTTTTTTAGGAGCTTTAATTGTTACAGGAAGATTATACGATTTTTTCTCTACTTTCATAGACGCAAAACCATGACCGACTAGGAAAGGAGTGTTTGCTTCTGCGCTATGTTTTCTGAATAAAGTTGCAGTAATATAAACATTTGGCATAAATTTAGAATCAACAGGAAGCTTCAATTCAACTGACTTATCATCTACATCAATATACTGATGTTCAAGTACTCCGTTTCTTTCGACTGTAACTAAAAGTCTTCCCGAAAATGGACACATAAATAAGACTTTTGCTTTTTCTCCAGGTTCGTATAATTCTTTATCGAATATGATGTCAATTCTTCCTTCCTTATCAACTTCAAAGGATGAAGCAGTTGTTGAAGTCCAACCGTATGCATAAAAACCAAATTTTTGATAATCGTTACTTCCTGATTTTGATACTCTGATTTCGTACTCACCCGATTTTTCCAATCTTAATGGGAATTCAATTTTTCCATTCTTGAATTTTATACTTTTATCCCATTCTTTGATTTCTTTTCTTTCAGAGGAGTAATAATATCTGTCAGAGTAGTCACGTTTTAATACAGTTTTCCATTCATATCTAACAAGTTCAATTTTTGCTGAAAAATTATTTATTGGTTTATCTGATTGGTCAACTGCAGCAAATTGAAATTTTATATCTTCATTTGTTCCAAAGTAATAACCAGGGGATTTAATCCCAATAAAATAATCTTTTGGATAAATATCAAATGCTGCTACTCTGTTAACAGTTCTACCAGTTAAATCGAAAACACTTACATAAGCGTAACCAGTGATTATTCCACTTCCATAAACATCAGCTGGTATTATATAATCAATGTTGCCTTTCCCGTTTTCATCTAGTTTCCCATCTACAAAATAATTTGAATATGAAGGATTTACTATTGAAGAATTATTAAAATCAAAATCTGAGAATGTTTTACTTGTGAAAATTTTATGCTTTAATTGAATGTCACCCTGATATTTCAATCCCGAAGCTTTTGCACCGAAAAGAAATTCAGCATCAATGTTAATAGGAATTGTTTCACCTGGCTTAGCAGTATTTTTTTCATTAGTTAATGTTACGCGAATTTTGTCAGGTACGAAATCTTCTACACTAAATTTATATGCACCTATAATTTTTTCTGTCCCTGAATAAAGTTCAGCTGTGTATTCACCTGTCTGAATATAATCAGGCATCTCAAATGATAATTCGAATGAACCTTGGGCATTTAAATTCTTTTTAAACTCATCAAATACTTTTCCTGTCGGGGAGATAATTTTAATAATGATAGGTCTTTCTTTTAGAATCTGAATATTTCCATCTCTCACTATTGCGGAAAGGTTTACCTTATCCCCTGGTCTGTATAAGTTTCTATCAGAATAAATAAAACACATTACATCACTTGAATATTCTTGTAGCCCGCCTACATCGAATCGGCTTGTTTCTATAAAAGTTTCATTCAAGTCAATATAATTAAAATCACCACTTTTTTCAGCAAATACTAACCTTGGAGTGAATCCTTCTATTTTATCTTTGATTTTTTTGAAATGAACAATACCATCATCATCTGTTACATCAGACAAAATTGTTTGATTGTTGCTTGAAATTATACTTATATCTACTCCAGAAACTGGCTCAGTAGTTTCAATTGAATTCACAAACACAATAATTTCATCTTCGCTTGTTTTTGTTATAATTCCAAGGTCCGATATTGCAACCATTTTCGAAGCATTTATCCATCTGTCTTCAGCTGAACTAACATTGATAACATAAATACCTTTATACTTTTGGTTTAATGCTGTATCTAAATTAATAGTCAAAGTTTCTAACCAGTTGGTTCTGCTTTTTAATTTTACTTTTTCTGAATACAAAAGTTTTCCGTAGTTATCAACTTCGTAATCCGGTGAATAATTATCATAATAATAATAATCATCATAGTAGTAATAATCATATCGTGTCAAGAAAAACAAAATATTATTTTTGAAAACCTGTGAAACTTCAATATCAACTTCATTAATATTAACAATATTAGTATTTATATTTTTGTTCCCGCTATACATCAGATATTTACCTTTAGTATCAGTGAAATTTATAGAAGGAGCAAGATTGACCATCGACACCATTTGTTCAAATTCATTCTCAAGCTCACCGCCATATAAACCGGGTAATCCTTTTTTAATAACAAGATTTATAGTCTGAGCATCAACAAAATCTCCTTCAATTCTGAATTTATCTTCTGATACGAAAAACTTCAATGGCTTGGATGGTTCTGTCGTAATATAATTATTAATTTTTTTCTCATCAACCATTTGTGTAGTGTAGACATCTATCCAGCCACTTACACCATCAAAACCAGAAGCAATTCCAGTTATTTCTAATTGTGTGATTGGTGGTAAATCATAATCGAATTCCTTATCATTGTCAAGATCTCGCTTTCCGACAACGGATTGTAATCCGCTTTTTATTGTGATTAATATTTCTTGCTCTTTATCTGACTGCTGAATATCACCCAAATTAATCGCAATAACTTCAGAAGATTCTTTTGTAACGATTTGGTAATTTTCGATATCATCACCATCCAATTCAACCTTTAAATATTTTTTTAATTGATCAGGAACGACTGGGTAATTGAAATAAATATTTGCTTGAATGCTCATCTTGTAATTTTCGTGTGGTATCTGCGTCCAGAAGTAATCAATTTTTGTAACATTAAAATCAGGAGTATTAAAAGTATAGGTCTCAAAATCAGGATCCTTGCCGGAATCGAATAATACTTTGTCAGTAATTTCTGCTGAGTATTCTTGAATTGGTTCAAGAGGGAATTCTGGAGAAAATATTAAAGTTCGCGAATCAAGCCATTTGAACTTTCCAATTATTTTTGGTTCAAAAATAACATATTGCTCCGTTGACCATTGGTCAATGACTTCGGGTGGTGCAAGATCCTCGGTAAATAAAATTGTAAAAGTAGTTAGTTTATCCACTTCTCCTGTCGGTGAAAATTCTTCGACTTCTACTGTATTACTTGGTCCGCAGGCAAAAAGAAAAATTGCTATAAGAAGTAGAATTATTTTTGAGATTATTCTATTCATTTCACACTCCTAAAATTAAATTAAATTACTTGTATTTATAATCTAAAATTAGTAAAAAAAAGTACAAAAACAATACATAAAATGCTTTTATACAATTTTTTTTATATTTACCTAAAGATATTTAGATTTTGTAGTCACAAATTTTGATAATCAAAATCTATCACTAACTATTTGTATTTTTGTAACGAAAATTTAGTTTATTTTTCTTACTTTTATAGTTAAGCAATTGTAAATTAGAACTAAGGGGACAAAATGAATTTTAAAAAAATCAAAATTACGGTTTTTATCGTATTATCTATTAATTTTTTGTTCTATTCATGTCAGAAAAATGAAAGTGAAAATGAGAATGATATGCTTGTTGACAGCGTTAGATCTTTTGACGATGTTAACATAGTCTATGATGTCCAAGGTAAAGGTGATACAACACTATTTTTTATTCACTGCTGGTGTGGTGATAGAACATATTGGGATAATCAAACTGATTATTTTAAGGACAATTACAAAATTGTGAGAATTGATTTAGCTGGGCATGGTGGCTCTGCATTAGGAAGAAAAGATTATACGATGGAAAGTTTTGGAAAAGATGTTGCGGCGGTTATTAACTTATTAGAATTGGATAAATGTATTTTAATTGGTCATTCAATGGGTGGACCAGTTATGCTTGAAGCTGCAAGAATTTTAGGTGATAAAATAATTGGTTTAGTTGGAGTTGATAACTTAATTGACGTCGAAGAAAAATATCCCGAAGAAGATTTTTTACAATTTGTAGGATGGTTAGAAAATGATTTCGTCAATTCAGTACCGGAATTTGTTAAGTCAATGTTCCCTGAAAATGCGGATTCAAATTTAGTGAAAAAAATTGCTGAGGATATGTCTTCAGCTCCAAAGGAAGTTGCTATTAGTGCGATGAAGAGTCTTTACTATCAAGATATTATTTCGGTATTAAAAGATGTGAAATGTCCAATAGTTTGTATAAGTTCAGACAAATATCCAACAAATATTGAAGGTAATAGAAAACATATGAAATCCTTTAATGTTAAATTGATGAAAGGTTACGGACATTTTTTACAATTGGAAAATCCTGAGATGTTTAATAAACTATTGGAAGATACAATTAAGGAATTCTAAAATATTTTTACTTTAAACCTACGCTTCAAAAGAATGTTTGGAAATTGATCAATTTTGATTTACACCTCGATTTATCGAGGTGTATAAAAAACATATTAATAATTTCTTTCGGTTTTAACCGTTTGCAATTTAATCTTAGCACAAACTCTCAGTCGTAGGTTCTCATATTTTCAAATCATCCTGGAGGCCAGTTCATCTGCCTTCCACCAAGAATATGCATATGTAAATGGTAAACTTCCTGTCCACCTTCACTATTACAATTAATAACAAGTCTAAAACCAGTTCTATCAATTTTTTCCTTTCTGGCAATCTCAATTGCAGCTTCGAACATTTCCACAAGTAATTCTGAATGTTTGTTCTTATTAAAATCTAAAATAGTAGGTATTTCTACTTTCGGGATGATCAGAACATGTGTTGGTGCTTGTGCATTAATATCATAAAATGCAAGGATATTATCTGTTTCATATATTATTTTTGCTGGAATTTCTCGGTTTATTATTTTCGAAAAAATTGTGTTACCCATATTTTTACTCCTTGTCAATGCCGTACTTTTTCATTTTATTATATAGATGGCTTCTCTGTATTCCCAAAATATCTGCTGTTTTGCTAATATTCCAATTGTTTGCTTCGAGTTGTTTTATTATAAAGGATTTTTCTGCTTTCTCTTTGAATTCTTGAAAAGTATTTGACTTGTTTATAATTTCATCCAATTCACTTTTACTTTGTGGTAGCAATTCATTTATATCTTCTTCTTGAATTTCTTCTGATGGAATCATTATTACGATTCTTTCAATTATGTTTCGTAGTTCGCGAACATTTCCTTTCCAAGGCATAGATTGTAATTTTGATACTGCTCCATCGGAAAATTTTTTAATTGGAAATTTATTTTTGTTACATATTTCATTTGTAAAATGCTCTATTAGCAGTGGAATATCCTCCCTTCTTTCGCGAAGCGGTGGAACGTGAATTGGTATGACATTAAGCCGATGGAATAAATCCTCACGAAAATTTTTCTGCTGAATTTCATACTGCAGGTCTTTTTTGGCTGCAGCAAGTATTCGTACATCAATTTTAATTTTTTCGTTGCCGCCTACTCTTTCGATTACTCCTTCTTCAATTGTACGAAGTATTTTTGATTGAGCGTGCAAACTCATATCGCAGATTTCATCCAGAAATAAGGTCCCTTCATCTGCCAATTCGAATTTACCAAATCGTTTTTCGACTGTGTTTGTAAAAGGACCACTCTCATGTCCGAATAATTCTGAATCAATTAATTCACTATATATTGCATCACAATTAACTTGCACAAACGGCTTATCTGCTCTACTGCTCAACCGGTGAATGGCTTTTGCCACTAATTCTTTACCTGTTCCATTCTCACCTGTTATCAGTACTCTTGATTCAGTTTTTGCAACTCTTTCAATCGTATAAATTATATTTTTAATCACTTTGCTTTCACCAATTATGTTTTCAGATGCAAGAATTGATTTTTTAAATTCACGATTTTCTTGCAGCAATTTTTGTTGTTCAAGTGCATTCCTGATACTTACAAGAATTTTTTCTCTGTCTAAGGGTTTTTCAATTAAATCAAACGCACCTAATTTTATTGCGGCTATAGCATTTTCAATATTTCCATGTGCCGTTATTATTAAAACCATAATATCAATATTTTTTTCACGTATTTTCTTTAATAAGTCTAAACCATTCATATCGGGCATTTGTATGTCGAGAAAAAGAATAGCATAATCGCTCAAGATTAATTTTTCAAGCCCTTCCATTGGGTCTTGTGTGTATTCAACGTAATAACCTGCATATTGTAAAGCATTTTTCAGAAATTCGCAGATTGAAATTTCATCATCAATAATTAGGATAGATTTCATCTTAGGGAAAGATTTATTATTTATTTTCTTCAATTCCATATTTTTTCATCTTATTATAAAGATGGCTTCTTTGTATTCCAAGAATATCGGCCGTCTTGCTAATGTTCCAATTGTTTGCTTCGAGTTGTTTAAGTATAAATGATCTCTCCGCTTTTTCTTTAAATTCTTGAAATGAATTTGATAAATTAATAATATCATCCACTTCAGTTTTGGTTTGTGGTAATAAATCTGTTAAATTTTCTGCATTAATTTCATCAGATGGAATCATAATAACAATTCTTTCTATAATATTTCTTAATTCTCGGACATTACCTTTCCAAGGCATAGATTGCAACTTAGAAATTGCTTCGTTCGAAAATTTCTTAACTGGGAATTTATTTTTATTGCATATTTCATTTGTAAAGTGTTCAATAAGTAAAGGGATATCTTCTCTTCTTTCTCGGAGAGGAGGCACGTGTATTGGAATGACATTCAAACGGTGGAATAAATCTTCCCTAAAAGTTTTCTCAGTAATTGCTTCCTGTAGATTTTTATTTGTCGCAGCAAGTATTCGAACATTTATCTTAATTGTATCATTACCACCAACTCTTTCAATAACTTCTTCTTCAATTGCTCTTAAAACTTTTGATTGAGCATGTAAACTCATATCACCGATTTCGTCCAAGAAAAGCGTTCCTTCGTCTGCTAATTCAAATTTACCAATGCGTTGTTTGACTGCACCAGTAAAAGAACCTCTCTCATGTCCGAATAATTCAGACTCAATTAATTCACTTGGTATTGCTGCACAGTTTACTTCAACCATTGGTTTGTCCGCTCGATTGCTTAAACGATGAATGGCTTTGGCAACAAGCTCTTTTCCCGTTCCATTCTCACCCGTAATTAAAACACGCGATTCTGTCTTTGCTACTCTGTTTATTGTTTCTAGAATATTTTTTATTGGTTTACTTTCACCAATTATATTTTCTGTGCCTTGTAGTGTTTTTTTTAGTTCAATATTTTCTTTGAGCAATTGTTGTTGATGAATAGCATTTCGAATAATTACGAGTATTTTATCTCTGTCGAGTGGTTTCTCAATAAGGTCGAAAGCACCAAGTTTAGTGGCTTCAACAGCAGTCTCAATATTACCATGTGCAGTTATTATTAGAACCATAATATCAATATTTCTTTCTCTAATTTTTCTCAATAATTCTAAGCCATCCATATCTGGCATTTGAATATCAAGAAAAAGAATTGCATAGTCAGTAAGACTTAATTTTTCCAAACCTTCGATTGGGTCTTGTGTATATTCAACATAATATCCTGCATATTCTAAAGCATTTTTCATCCATTCACAGATTGCGAGTTCATCGTCAATAACTAAAATTGATTTCATAAATTAATTCCATTATGAATTATTGAATAAATTAAAAACATCTCAGAAGGTAGTAATTCAGGCTTATCATCCAATATCTCACCATAAAAAGAGCCTAATCTGTTTATATATAAATCTCGTAAATCTAATCTACCTTCAATTTTAAAACTATCTTCAAATAACTCTACTAAAATACCTAAAAATTCTGAAATATTGAAAAGTGAAATGCTATAAGATAGAAACGCATTGCCGAAAAAATGTGGTACTTTATCTTTGTCGCCAAACTCAACTTTTGGAGAATCAAAAAATAATTGTGATGGTAAATTCTTTACTTTTAAATTAAATAGTGAATCAGAAACAGAGGGAAGAGGTATATTTAATGTTACGTCTATAATCGGTAATTTCAATGGCATCTTATTAAATGGTAGAGTTGCAAATGTTAAAGCAAGTAATGCTTCTGAAATATCATTATCAAAATACTTTAATGCTCTTAAGTAAATCGTATCGACTAACTCAAGGTCCGTGTTATTTCTTTTTAAAGTTGAAAAATAATCTGAGGCAATAAAATTGGAGATATTATAAATCCCTCCACTGAGAGATTTATTGCTTTGGCAAGTGCTATTTAAGGAGAATAATAGTATAAATATTAAATTATATTTTAAAAGTATTTTCATTTTTTAATTATTATTAAAAGTTATTATTATAGTTACAAATAAAATTTTAAACATAATTTAAAAATAATTTATGCAATTACTTTAATAAAGTCAAATATTTTGAGATGTTCATAAACTTTCATATATTCCAACTGTAGAATAAATTAAATTTGAATAGTGAAAAGTATTAAACAAATCTATAAAATCGGGAAAGGACCTTCAGCAAGTCATACAATGGCTCCATTCAAAGCCGCTACGATATTCAAAGAAAGAACTCCCGATGCAGAAAAATATTCTGTAATATTATTCGGAAGTGTTGCTGCAACAGGCAAGGGACATCAAACGGATATTGCAATTCTTGAAGCATTCTCACCTAAGAATGTAGAAATCATTTGGCAACCAGAAACATTTTATCCAAAGCATCCCAACACATTGAAATTTATTGCATATTCAAAAGATGATAAGATTATCTCGGAATGGATTGTCTATAGTATTGGTGGAGGTGACCTCGAAGATGATACGGATTTTTTTAAGACTAAAGATATATACGAATTTTCAACTATGAACGATATTCTTAATTGGTGCGGCGAAAATGGTAAAAATATCTGGGAATATGTAAACGAAAGAGAAAAATCAGATATATGGGATTACCTTTCAGAAGTGTGGAAGGTAATGAAAAAAGCAGTTAAACAAGGAATAGAAGAGGAAGGGACACTACCGGGTGGTTTGAATCTAAGAAGAAAAGCATCATCATATTTTATTAGAGCAAGTGGATTAAGAGGTTCATTAAAACGACGGAGTCTAGTTTTTGCTTACGCTTTAGCAGTATCAGAACAAAATGCAAGTGGTGGGATGGTTGTAACTGCTCCTACTTGTGGTTCTTGTGGTGTAATACCAGCTGTTTTATATATGATGGAAGAATACCAAAAATTTTCTGATATTAAAATTTTGCGAGCATTAGCAACAGCAGGATTGATTGGAAATTTAATTAAAGTAAATGCATCAGTATCCGGTGCAGAAGTCGGATGCCAGGGCGAAATAGGAACTGCTTGTGCAATGGCAGCAGGAGCATTAACACAATTATTCGGAGGCACACCTCCGCAAGTTGAGTATGCTGCTGAAATGGGTCTTGAACACCATCTCGGTTTGACTTGCGATCCTGTAGGTGGTTTGGTGCAGGTTCCTTGTATTGAAAGAAATGCTTTTGCTGCTTCACGTGCTCTTGATGCAAATACTTATGCAATTTTATCTGATGGAACTCATCGAGTAAGTTTTGATAAAGTAGTAAAGACAATGAAACAAACCGGACACGATTTACCTAATTTATATAAGGAAACTTCCACTGGAGGATTAGCAATTAATATCAAAATTAAATAATTTTAATTAACTATTTTCAAACAATATTAGAGAAAAAAATGAACGTTCAAGTTGAATTAAAATTGAAAAAGAAGTTTATTGATGCTGCAAATATGACAGGAGAATTTAAAATCGAAATCGTTAATGATGCTGTTTCTAAAAGTTATGTGGTTATGAAACTTGTCGAAGCTTTAGATAAAAGTGGATTTAAAGGTAAAATAAATATTGACGGCGAAGAAAAAACGATCTAATTAAATCTGTAAACTTTTTAAGCCATAAATAATTTACCAAAAGAGAAAAAGCCTAATTTGTATATTTCCCTTTTAAATATTCTTGTTATATTCAGTTTTTTTGTGGCATCAGAATCAGAATAAAATACAAATTTTGGTGTTCAAAAAAGGACTAGTAAATCTATGCTTAAATTTCTAAAAATATTTTTGAAAAAAATAATTGGAAATGATAAGAATAGAAATGTTGAGCGAATGGATTTAACTGATGAGCAAGAAGAAATTATTAGTTCGATAGGTGATATCAAGATAAATGCAGTTGCAGGGTCAGGTAAAACGACAACAATCATTGAATATGCAAAAACCCGACCCAGAGACACTAAAATTCTTTATCTTGCATTTAATAAATCAGTGAAAATTGAAGCTGTAAAAAAGTTTTCATCAAAGGGATTAGATAATGTTCAGGTTGAAACTGCTCATTCACTGGCTTATAAACATACTGTTTCAAAATATGGCTATAAGGTTCGGGCAAGAGGATATAAAACTTATGAAGTCGCTGAGTTGCTCGGTCTAAAAGTAGATGGTGACAAGCACACTGAACTGATAGTTGCAAATCATATAAATAAATTGTTAACCTATTTCTGCAATAGCGATAAACAGAAAGTAAAAGATTTAAATTATATTGCTACAATATCGGACAACAAAGCAGCATCTTTTGTTCAGAAATATTATAATTCCATAGAAAAACAAACCCGCATTTTTCTTGGAAAAATGGATAAAGGTGAAATTGAAATAACGCATGATTTTTATCTAAAAAAACTTCAGTTATCAAATACCAGATTGGATTATGATTATATTTTATTTGACGAAGGACAAGATGCATCATCCGCCATGCTTGATGTGTTCTTCAAGCAAAAGGCAACTAAGGTTATTGTCGGTGATACGCATCAACAAATTTACGGCTGGAGATATGCGGTTAATTCATTGGATAAAGCAGATTACAAGACATATTTTCTTTCAACAAGTTTCCGATTCGAGCAAGACATTGCAAATCTAGCAATTGAAGTTCTGAAATGGAAGAACCATCTATCTGAACATCAACCATTTACAATCATTGGCAGAGGAAAAAATAATAAAATAACAACAAGAGCAGTAATTGCGAGAACAAACCTTGGTTTGTTGACTAAAGCCATTGAATATGTTGTAGAAAACAAAAAAATAAAACACATCTATTTTGAGGGGAATATTAATTCTTATACTTATGCCGATGAGGGAGCATCACTTTATGATGTTTTAAATTTGATTATGGGTAATCAAAGACATATAAAAGATATTCTAATTAAGCAGATGAAAGATATTGATGAACTGGAAGATTACATCGAGAAAACGGAAGATATGCAACTTCGAATGATG
>JAFGPR010000089.1 GCA_016936095.1 Ignavibacteriales bacterium
AAATTTTCAAATTCTAATTTATTAGCAAGTTCTATTGCGCGAATAGGATCTTCAGTAATAAATAATTCAAATGCCGGATTAGCATCACCCATACGACCAACTGCATTTATTCTTGGTGCTAATGTAAATACTATTTGTCCCGATGTCAAACTACCTTGTTCAATTCTCGCGCTTTTGATTAATGCTTCAATACCAGGACGCGGATTTGAATTAATTCTTTCAATCCCCTCCTTTACAAGAATTCTATTCTCATCTGTTAACGGAACAATATCAGCTGCAGCTGAAAGAGCAACTAAATCTAGGCAATCAAGTGTAACTTCTTTTTTACCAATCCTATCATATACTGCTCTGACTAACTTAAAGGCTACACCAGCTCCAGATAGATATTTATAAGGATAATTACACCCTGGTTTCAATGGATCAAGTATCGCGTAGGCATCAGGTAATACTTCCTTCGGTTGATGGTGATCACATATAATAGTATCAATACCTAATTCCTTTGCAAGGTTAATCTCTGTTACTGCAGTAATGCCGCAATCTACAGATATTAATAAACTAATTCCCTTATCTTTCAATTCGTGAATACTCATTGTAGATATTCCATAACCTTCATTCAGTCTATTTGGAATATAAACTGTAAGATTCGCATTAAGTTTGTTAAGTGAAAGATACATTATAGCGGCTGCACAAGTACCGTCTACATCATAATCACCGTAGATACAAATTTTTTCATTATTAATAATTGCTTCAATAACTCTTTTCGAAGCTTTCTCCATTCCATCCATTAGAAAAGGATTATATAAAGAAGTAAGAGATGGCTTGAAAAATTTTTCGGCTTCAAAATAATTTGTTATCCCACGTTGAATAAGTAAATTGGCAAGGGCATTTGAAATGTTCAAAGTATCTGCAAGGGCAAGGATCTGATTGCGGTCTTCGTGTTTTCTAATAATCCAACTTTTTTTCAACATTTTATTTTGTTGAAAATCTGCTGACAAAAACAAAAAAAATAATGGCAAAGTTAATAAGCCGAATTCTGTTTTTCCGACTAATCGGAACGGCAATTATTTGTCTTGACTTTGAATCGCTTCAAAGTTCTAGCGATCTACCCGAAGGTATTGCAAGGTGGACAACCTTGTTCCTAAAAGGAAAACCTTCTACTTGATCTTGCTCCGAAAGGGGTTTGCCTTGATATTCTATAAGAATATTTCTTTCAAAGAACCTTTGATATTACTACCAAAGCGGTAGGCTCTTACCCTGCCTTTTCACCCTTATCCCAATCAAATTGGGACGGTATTTTTTCTGTGGCACTTTCCGTACCAACTGATTCGCATCAATCAACCCCAGGAGTTACCTGGCTTTTTGTCCTGCGGAGTTCGGACTTTCCTCTACATAATATTAGCTTATTATGTAGCAATTGCCTAACTTTTGCCATCAACAGATTTTCTTTTCCTTATTTTTAATTTCAATGATTTAATATAATAAAATAATTTTACTTTTTTATGGAAAATTTTGTTTTTTTTACTATCTTTGATTTAGAAATTATTTAAAATTTTTAGAAGATTCGTAAGTGAAAATGCTTTTCGACTACAAACTTTAATATAATTCCAAAATTCTAATTTTCGTTAGAAATAATTTTTTTTTAAACTATCGTAATTTATAACAAGTTTTTATTTAACTAACTAAAAAAGGAGAAAAAATGAAAAATTTATTTGCTCTTATAGTCTTGCTTGCCTTGACATTATTCTATGCCGGCTGTGAAAAGGATGACGGTACTTCTGCTGGAGACACAACTATTCCAGAAGATCCAACAGGTGTTACCGTTCCTACTCCTACAATGAACAATGTACAACCGACACCATCAACTCCAACTGTTTCAGGGACCGTTGTTACAACGACGCTAATTGGTTTGATCGGAAATGATGGACAACCAATTACTCTTACCTATGATGTAAATAATCCTCAAAATTCAACAATCTTTTTACAAGAAGATGGTACAGTGAAAGGACTGAAAGTAACAAAAGTTGGTACTTCAAAAATAGGAGCTGTTAGTGCCGATTTAGTTTTTGTCGTTGATAATTCAGGTAGTATGGGTGCTGAAGCAGATTCAATTGCTGCCGGAATTACAGAATTTGCTAATTATTTAACTACAAGTGGGCTTGATGTTCGTTTTGCTATTGTTGGCTATGACGACGGAGGCGATATCGTCGGTGGATTGAATTTCACAAATGCAAGTACTCTAAGTAATTACTTGAATAATCGCAATTATTGGGGCTATCCTGTTTCCGGTACATCTCGAACAAAGGGATTCTGGGGTACTGATTCGGCTACGCTATATAACTATGCATCAGGATATGCAAGTAATGTTTATAATGAAAATGGCGTAGTTGGTTGTTTATGGGGCTATCAATATTTGAGCTGGAGAGTAGGTGTTCAAAAAGTATTTATTAACTTTACAGATGAAGGGACACAAGTCTTCGGTACGGAATGGACTACTGATAGTTTATGTAATACTTTATCTGGTATTGCAACTGTTCATACTGTTTATACTACCGTTGATACAACCCTAGATGATTTAAATTATCATGCTTGGGATGCTGATGACGAAAGACCATGGGCTATGTCTTGGTGCACTGGTGGTACGATAATTTTCTTACCTTCAAATGCCTCTGGACTCAATCTTAAGAATTTACCATTCTCAACTGCGCTTATAAATTCTTATACTGTGCAATATAATGGAAATACAAATGCTGGTTCTCATACAATTACTATTACAGTTAAAGCAACTAATGGTGATGGTAAGAAGACTGTTACATGGACATATTAATATTGAAATATTGAATAATAAAGGGACTCAAGAAAGTCCCTTTTTTATTTTTAAATCACTTAAAATTATAGTTCTAATTTAATCTCACTTGCCCAGAGTCCATGAATATTACAAAATGAAGATGCAAGAATGGTCCCTGATTTTTCGGTTTTGAATTTGACAGATACGAATGGCTCTGAAAATATTGTGCTTGTATTTGGTCCATTTATTGAAGCTCCATGGGAAGCAAATTCGTATTTACCAAGGTGATACGGAAATTTTTCTCCGTCAGGATGAAAATATAAATCAATCCAAGAAATATGATGTTCAGAAGTATTTGGATGTGGTATTTCCTTACCAATACTAATACTAACTATGATGGGTTTTCCCTTTTCTGGAACTGTCTCAATCTCAATAACAGGACTATGTTTTTCAGCTTTCCAATCGGCACTTTGAAATAAATCCTTTAATGGCATAATGACCTCCTTAATTTTCTTTTAATACTTCATCATCAAATATTTTTTCGAAATGCAATTTATGCTTTGCCTCTTCATTTGCTAAACGTAAAAATAAATTCCGGACGCTTTCATCACTTGATTTATTTGCTAATTCTAAATATAATTTCTGAGCTTTGTCTTCTCTTTTCATCGCAATAGTAATAATATCTTGAAAATTCATATCAGGATTTGGTTCTTTTTCAACAATGTAGTCTGCATATGCTAAAGACTCTATCTTCGGCAATTTTTCTGCTGAGAATTCACCTTTTTGAATCTCATGCAACACTCTTATATGTGATTTTTCCATGTCCTCAAATTCAATTAAGACTTCTTTATATGGTTCGAATTTTACCATATTTTGTAAATCGTTGTAAAACTGAACTGCTTCCTTTTCCCTTTCGATAGCAAAATCAATTATCTCTTTAAATTTTTCGTTTAACAATTTATCCTCCTTATTTGATTAGATTCAACTCCTTATGTTTTTCATATACTTGATTTGCTAATTTGTCAAGTAAATCTAAATCTTCTTTTCTCGGATGCCCTTTACTCAGAACTGGTGCCAATATTTCAGCATTTAACCGATTTAAATTTGCTTGTATCATTTCAACTGTTTTTCCACCCCAACCATATGAACCAAAAATACTAATATATTTAAGCTTTGGTTTTAATGCGTTCACTAATACTGTAGCATATAAGGCTGCAGGATGCGGACCTACAAGAACAGTAGATGTTCCTAATAATAAGGTTGTGGAATCGACTAAAGACATTGCTAATTCACCCAAATCAGTCTTGGATAAATTAAAAGGTTTTACGTTTATACCCTTTGCAATTAAACTATCTAAAAGGTAATTAGCCATATATTCTGTGCTACCGTGCATTGAAATATATGGAATAATTACAGTATTATCTGTTCTATCTGAAATCCAATCCTTGTAGGCATCAATGATAATTTCTGGATTATCATACACAGGCCCATGGCTCGGAGCGATAAAATTAAAATCTAGCTTCGTAATCTTTTCAATATTTTTTTTAATCTGAGTTCTGAATGGCATCATGATTTCAGCATAATATCTTTTTGCATCAGAAATTACCTTATATTTATCCGTTACAAAAAGATCACTCGTAGCAAAATGAGAACCAAAGAAATCACAAGAAAAAAGAATTTTATCTTCTTTTAAATAGGTAACCATTGTTTCTGGCCAATGAACCCATGGTGTTAAATAAAATTCCAATGTCTTGTTACCAAGCGAAATTGACTCACCATCTTCCTTCTTAATAAAACGATTCTCAGGAATTAACAAGTGGTCAATTAGAAATTCCTTGCATTTTGAATTTGTTACAACTTTGCAATCCGGATATAATTCTAATATATCGGGTATAGCTCCTGAATGGTCCTGTTCAGCATGGTTAGAAATTACGTAATCAAGTTTTTGAATATTGAGTTGCTTTACATTATTGATCAATTCATTTTTCTTTACAGGATCAACAGTATCAATTAGAGCTGTCCTCTCGCTTCCTTTAATTAAATATGAATTGTAGCTAGTACCATCCGGCAAAGGTATTAATTCATCGAATAATCTCCTGTCCCAATCTCTTGAGCCGATTGAAAAAACATCTTTTACAAGTAACTGAATTGCCATTAATCTTTTAGCTCCTCAAAATCTTCTTTGCCAACACCGCATACTGGACATACCCAATCATCTGGGATATCTTCAAATGCTGTTCCGGGTTCAATCCCACTATCTGGATCACCTTCTGCAGGATCATAGATATAATTGCACACTGTGCACACATATTTTTTCATTTTTTTCTCCTATTAAATTATTAAAAAAAATTTTAAAACCATTTGATTAGAAATATTTTATTAATATTACAAAAAAATAATTCTTAATTTATGAGATAACTCCTTAGCAAAAGCGTTTCATATTAAAATTTCGTAAATTTTTCTTTTGTTGCATTACAAATCGGACAATTACCTTCAAATTCACCAATATGAGTATATCCACAAATATCGCATATGTATATTTCTTTATAATCAGGATCCTTTCCAGCTTCAACATTCTTTTTAGCTTCTTTGTACATCTCAGAATGAATTTTTTCTGCTTCAATCGCAAAATAAATTGATTTTTGTGCTCCTTTCTCGTTTTGCAATTTTGCAATTGCATCATATGCAGGATACATTTCTTCTATTTCAAAATTCTCACCGTCAATTCCTGTTTGCAGGTTATCAACTGTGGTTTTTATCAACCCTAAATTTCTGGCATGATTTTGTGCATGAACTTGTTCTGCATAGGCAATAGCTTTAAATAATCGTGCAATACTTTGATATCCCTCTTTCTCGGCAATTTTACTAAATGCTAAATATTTCATATGTGCCATTGATTCACCTGCAAATGCATCATGCATTGCATTCTCAGTCATTTTTTTCATTTTGTTCTCCTTCGTTTATTAACATTAACTTATTTAACTTATCTTAAAATCTTTTAATAATATTTTAAGAAGTAAGCAAACACTAATTGAATTTCAGATAAGAAATTACATTTATATTAATCAAAGAACATTAAAAAAAGTAAAAACAATTTTACAATTCTAAAATAATATTAACTTATTTATGTTGCAAATTCATTATGCACTAAATACCATCCTTCAATTCGATTAGATTTAACAAATATTTTGACATACGATTTTAATTTTCTATTTTTGCTATTGCATTATTGTAAAATGCTTATTAGGGAATATTTAAGTGAACAAAAAAAGGTATAAAATTGAGTAATAGACCACCGAAAGCATATAAGGATATGGAATTCCTAAATTCTCCTGATGCAAGAACTGTTAGAATACTTTCTGAATTTTATGGACCACAAGCACGGTTTCGTAACAGCAAAATTGCCGATACAATAGTATTTTTTGGTTCATCTCGAATTAAATCAAGAGCAGAGGCGCTTAAATATTTTAAATCGGTATCAGAAAATAATTATACAAATCCAAACACTAGTAAGAAAAAAATTGAAGAAGCAAAAAGAATTCTTGAGTTATCGAAATATTACGAAGTCGCTGTTGAATTATCAAGAAGACTAACATCATGGTCAATGAATTTAAAAACTGATCAAAAGAGATTTATTATTTGTAGTGGTGGTGGCCCTGGAATTATGGAAGCTGCAAACAAGGGTGCTAAGTTAGCTGGTGGAGAATCAATTGGACTTAATATTAGCATTCCAACTGAGCAATATATAAATAAATACGTTAAGCGTGAATTGGCTTTTGAGTTTCATTATTTCTTTATGAGAAAATTTTGGTTTATATATTTAGCAAAAGCATTGATAGCTTTTCCAGGTGGTTTCGGAACGATGGACGAATTGATGGAAGTGTTAACTCTGATTCAGACTAAAAAAGTCAGAAAGAAAATTTGTATTTTGGTATATGATAAAAAATATTGGAATGAAATAATAGATTTCGACGCACTACTCAAATATGGTATGATTGGTGCATCCGATAAAAAATTAATTGAATTTTGTAATGATATAGATGAAGCTTTTGATAAGATTACTACACACTTCAAAAAATATTATCTTTAAAATTTAAGCGTTTCTTCTTGCAGTTTCCCTTGCAGCGCGTCTTTTAGCTTTTATTTTTTCCAAGCGTTTTTCAATTGAAGGTTTCTGGAAAAAAGTACGTCTTTTGAATTCTTTTAATATACCAGAGCGTTCGTATTTTTTCTTAAATCTTTTAATTGCTCTGTCAATGTTTTCTCTCTCTTGAATTATGATTCCTATCAAGTTTAATTACCTGTTTTTATTTAAAAAAGCTTACAAATTTATAATATTGTCAATTAAAATGCAATAAGAATTGTGAAATAATTATTTTTCTTTCTGTTTTTCAATTGTTTTATGGGATAATTTTAGTTTATCAAGTATATGGGGTTTTTTGAACAGTTTAAATTCTTTCCTTTTTTTCCCAGGAAATACTCCTTCTTTAACAGAACGTATATCCTCAATTGTGTAAAATGCTTTAGGATTAAAATAATTTACTTTGTCAATAACTTTCTCCAAATCGTGCCTTTCAATAATAGTATAAACAACATTTACTTTACCCCGCGAACCTTCTGCTGGGATATTAGTAACTCCATAACCCTGTGAATTTAATTCCAATACAAGTTCATTAGCTGATTTTTGTGTAATGATTCGTACAACAACTTTACCAACTGCTAATTTTTCTTCAATACAAATACCGAGCAAATTTCCCATAGCAAAACCAGAGGCATAAGCTAAATAGCAGAAAACGTTGTTTAAATTTTGCATCACTTGTTGAATAGCAAGCAACCAAATAAGTACCTCGAAAAAACCGAGTATCGGGGCAATTAATTTATTGTTTCTTGAGACAAAAATAATTCTTATTGTTCCAATTGAAACATCCAAAATCCTCGCGAAAAAAATTAGCAACGGAATAATCACCCAAGTGTATATTTCAGAATTAAATATAGTTGAAAGATCCATAAAAAATTATTGATTAAAATTATTTTGGAAAATTAAAAAAATTGCCTACGATTATACAAAAATTATAACTTTAATAAAAATATTTAGAGTTAATTAATTTATAATTTATATTTGCACATTAATTTTTTAGTAATATGTATAAAAAAATTTTACTCTGTATTGCATTTTATTTGCTATTAGCTAATATAACTTATTCTCAAAAGGAAGAATTACCTTTCGAAAACATTCAAGTTGGAGCAAATTATTTTAACAACTTTAACAAAAATGAATTTCATAAATATTGGAACTCAACAAATGGAGCGGGTGCATATTTAAAAACACCTTTTTATTTTGGTTTCATAAAAATTGGATTAAACTATTCTGATTGTCAAAGTAAATCAAACGAGCAACCAGATTTTGTAAATCTTATCGCTTATCTCGACTGGGGTAAAGAATTTCAACTACCATTGGATATTTGTGTCTCTACATTTTTTAAAATCGGTATTTCTCAGATGGATTTCGAACGTTCAGCACTTTTCGTACATGAAGGATTCCTCTTGGAAAGAGAACTACTGATTGGGACTGGTTTTATTATATCCTATGATTTAATTGACAGATTACAAATATTTACAGGATTAGATTATCAAAAAACTTTTACTCAAAAACCAATGGAATTATCATTCCTCCAAATTGGACTTAGTTATAAATTTGATTCTCCAGAATGGTTAAAGGACTTCTTAAAATGAAAATGCTGCTATTCATTGTTTTATTTTTTTATTTTGCTGAATTAAAAGCACAAAATTTTTATAATGAAATAAACAAGCAAATCATCTATTCGGATGACATTCTAATGTCAGGTTCAAGAAGATTATCAGATGTGTTTTCCCTAATAACTGGTTGGAATAGTTATACAATTGATGGATTCCGCTGGTATACAAATACAAGCAGCCTATCAATAAATCAAAATCAAAATTGGATTTTGCTACTAAATGGGCAACGATACGATTTAAATTTATTGAGTTTGAAAAATATTAATTCTTTACCAGTTACAATAGACCAAATTGATTCTATTGTAGTAATATCCTCTCCACAATTATATAATGGTGAATTTACAGAAAATGGTTTAATCAGCATTTGTACTAAAGCTCCTCAAGAAGGGTTCTCGATACATCTTGGATATTCAACAGGAAACGAAACGGGTGATCCCGGTCCTTATATTTATACAGATTCAATTTTTTTAAATGTAGAAGAGTTAGGTCCCGACCATTTTACAAGTATTTCTTATAGAGGAGATCAGTTCTGGGGACAATTAAATTTAATTTCTCAAACTCATTCTGCCACAGATACAAAAATATTTATACGACAACGTGGTATTCAATGGAAGAACCTTGAAACTTGTTCATTCTCTCCATCTTTGATTCTTAATCTAAAAGGATTGGGGGGATATCATCAATTAATTACAAGTTATTCTACATCAGAAAACATTTCTTTTTTACCCCGTTCGGGTGGCGATTTAATATTTTTTAATCCAGCTGGTAAAGAGTTTCCAGTATTAACTTCCAATTTTCATATAGGACTGAACGGAAATTATAATCTTAATCAAGATTCGAAACTAAATTATAAATTGCAATATTCTAAAAATGAAATTAAAGAATCGGATGACTTGTTGACTACTGATTTTGACTGGAATAATTCAAATTTGTCAGCGAATTTAGAATATAGTAATTCTTTTAAGAGCTGGGACATTGCCTTTGGTAGTGGATTTGAACAATACTCATTAAAATCAAAATACTTGCCCTCCTCCGATAAAATTAACCTATATAAATTTTATAGTATTATTAACTTTTTTACTTTTACTGATTTTTTATTACAAGTTAATTCAATGCTAGTTAACATTGATAATCATTCTTCTTTTAAAGTAAGGATCTTTTCCCATTGGCAACCAAACAAAGACATTTCGTTAAAATCTTCCATCTCATATTCCGAAAGAATGATTGACGAGGATAATAGCATTTGGACTTGGTCGCTACGAGGATATGATTACTTAAATCAAAACGGATATGATTACTCTTTTTCAAACTTATCACAAAATCGAAGACAATTATTTGCAGATTTAAGTGTTACGACTTTAATAGCTAAAAGTTTGATTTTAACTTCTGGAATCTCCTTTAATTGGTTTAATGATTGGTATCTTGAAAATTATCAATATAATTTCGATGAAACGACTTTTATACTTTATTCACCAACAAGAATATTTGGTGGAATAAATGGTAATTCGGGATTATTAAAATTTGAATTATCAAACCAACTTACTGAGACCTTTCATCAAAATTTCTCTTCACAATTTAGAATTTATTCAAGTGGCTCGGAAATGTTTTTAGAAGAATTACTTACTTTACCAAAATATAAAATCAGTTATAAAGCAGACTTTGAACCATTTGTGAATTTTTCCCTTTGGACAATGATTACATATATTAGTCCTACGGAATGGATGAATTATCAAAATATTGATATTGAATCGAATGGAATATATAAACATAAGGTTGATGGACTATTAATCTGGAATTTTGCCGTTCAAAAATATTTCTGGGAAAAGAAAATTCGTGCAAGTGTATTATTTGAAAATATTCTGAATAATAAAATTAATTACCATCCACTCGGTGCATATTTTGATCTGAGTATTCATTTTAAATTTGAATTATTATTGGATTCTATTTTTTAATTAACTGTTAAACGTATCATTATGAAAAAATATATCATTTTATTTTATTTGGTTATTACGATAAACGCTCAAGATTCACTAAGTGTCAAAGAGGATACTTCAGAATTTTGGAATAGTAAAAATATTACCTATATTGCTACTGGGGGTGGTGTCGCCCTTACACTTATAAGTGCATATACTCTTTATTGGAATACAAAACCGTCTTCTTTTCACTTTTCTGATGAAAATTGGTTTACTGTTCCTTATTCTTGGGGAATGGATAAGGTGGGACATTTTTATGTTGCTAACATTGAATATCACATGCTGAAAAATATAATGTATATGGGGGGACATTCAAAAGAACATTCGATGTGGTGGGCTGCATCGTTAACTGCTTTTTTAGCTATGGCAATCGAATTAGGTGATGGTTTTACTAAATGGGGTTTTGATTATCAGGATATAGTCTTCAATCTTGGTGGATTAGGATTTGGTTTGCTGCAGGATTCTTATCCATTTGTAAATAACTTTAAAATAAAATTCAGTTTTTGGCCTGAAAGAAATGATGATAATAAAGATTTTCTTGATGAATTTAGACGATATGATGGTTATACTTGGTGGTTGACAATGGATATTGCAAATATTTTCCCAAACTCAATTGGAAAAATCTGGCCTGATTTTATTCAACCAGCTATTGGTTTTAGTGTGTTCGATAGAGCTAGAAAGAGAGAGTTTGCTTTTGGTTTAGATTTTAAATTAGAAACACTTTTTGGATATGAAGAACCAAGTTGGAATATATTCTCGAAAGCCGTTGAAATGCTTCATTTGCCTGCACCTGGAATAAAATATTCGCCCTATTATGAACCAAAATATCAATTACTTTTATTAAATTAATTGTTGATTATTTCGTAATTATTTAATTAAATTTTTTATTTATGAAAAAAATTGCAATTCTTGGTTCTACTGGTTCTATTGGTGTAAACACACTAAACGTAATACGGACGTTTCCAAAAGTATTTGATGTTGAAATATTATGTACAAATACCAATATAGATTTACTCGAAAAACAAATTGACGAGTTTGAACCTAATTATGCAGTTGTAAATGATAAAGAATTATGTAAAGAATTACAAGATAGGGTTAGCAAAAAAATTTGTATTTTGTGCGGACAAGATGGAATGATCGAAGCTATTCAAAATGCTGATTATGATGTATTAGTTGCTGCAATGGTTGGTTTTTCCGGACTAATTCCAACAATCGAAAGTATAAAACGAAGCAAGCGAATTGGTCTAGCTAATAAAGAAACGCTTGTCGCGGCAGGTGAATTAGTAATTGAACTCGCAAGGAAATATCAATCTGAAATTATTCCTATCGATTCTGAACATAGTGCAATTTTTCAATGTCTGGTTGGTGAAAAAAGCGAGAACATAGAAAAGATAATCCTTACTGCATCTGGTGGACCATTTCTTAATACACCGATAGAAAAATTAGCAAACGTCTCAGTTGAAGAAGCATTGAAACATCCCAAATGGGATATGGGAAATAAAATTACAATTGATTCTGCGACAATGATAAATAAGGGACTTGAAGTAATTGAAGCACATTATCTTTTTAATTTACCCTTAAGTAAAATTGACATTGTAATTCATCCTCAATCGGTAATTCATTCAATGGTTAAATTTTATGATGGCTCTGTAAAGGCACAGTTAAGTTTGCCCGATATGAGAATTCCTATTCAATATGCACTAACATATCCAGACAGATTACCAAGTGATTTTGTCCAGACAGATTTTACACAAGTTGGTAGCTTAACATTTTTTAAACCCGATAGAAATAAGTTTGAATGTCTACAATTTGCTTATGATGCCTTGCAAGAAGGAGGACTTAAACCTTGTATTATGAATGCAGCAAACGAGATTGCGGTTAATAAATTTTTAAAAAAGGAAATTAAGTTTAATCAAATTACTTATTTAATTAAAGAAGCATTAAATAAAATTGAAAATGGTTCTGCAAGTGATTTAGAACAAATCTTGCAGTGCGATTGTAAAACGAGAGAATTTGTAAATAATATTAAAATTTAAGGAGAATAAAGTGAATTTTGTGATTTATTTTATTATTGTAGTAGGTATTTTGGTTTTTGTGCATGAATTTGGACATTTTGCCGCAGCCAAAATCTGCAAAATGAGAGTTGATGTTTTTGCACTAGGCTTTGGGAAGAGATTGTTTGGCTGGAATAAATTAAAAGGTTTTTCATTTGGTTCGTTACCGAAAGATATTGACCTTGAAGGAAATACAGACTACCGTATTTCACTTCTACCACTTGGCGGTTATGTAAAAATAGCAGGAATGATTGATGAAAGTTTCGACAAAGATTTTTTAAATAAAGAACCTCAACCTTACGAATTTCGGTCAAGACCAACTTTTCAAAAAATATTTGTTATTTCTGCTGGTGTGTTAATGAATTTTCTGCTAGCATTTATAATTTTGTGGAATATAAATTTTTTCCACGGAGAACAAATTGCGAAAACGACTACTATCGGTTATGTTGAAGAATCAAGTCCAGCTTATAAATTCGGGTTCCAAACAAATGATAAGATTCTTTCAATTAATAATATCAACGTTAGTAATTGGAAAATGGTCGTTGAAGAAATGCTTATGAATAATATTGGAAACGATATAAAGATAGTAGTCGATAGAGCTGGCATACAAAATGAAATTAATTTGAAAAGTTCAGATATAATAGACGCTTCGAAAAATGAATTTATGCTCCAACCTGCTTTTTTCAGCCCATATATTCTTGAAGTTGATAAAGATTCACCCGCTGAAAAAGGAGGAATAATTAAAGGGGATTTTATCATAAAGATAAATGAACAAAATCTTAACAATGTTGAGCAAGCAATAAAAATAATTAACGCTAACCCCAATACTGAATTATTATTCTCAGTTTTGCGTCAAAAAGATACCCTCCTAGTCAGCGTGACTCCAAACGAGAAAGGAAAAATCGGTGTTGCATTACAGAATTATCCCATTGGTGATATTGATTATATTTCATTCGGTTTCTGGGGCTCATTTGATCAGACGATTTCTGATCTTGCAAACAACACAGTTATTCTTTATAATGCTATTGCAAGTGTATTTAGTGGTGATTTAGCATTCAATCAGGTTTTTGGCGGACCATTAAAAATTGCAGAAAAAGCATCTGAGTCTGCTGATGCAGGTTTGCTTTCTTTTCTTGCTTTCATTGCGTTATTAAGTTTTATGCTTGCAATAATAAACATTTTACCATTCCCTGCATTGGACGGTGGACATTTATTGATAATTGGAATTGAAGGAATTATTAGAAGAGAATTACCTGTTAAAGTTAAAATCGCTATTCAAAATGTAGGATTTTTTATTCTGCTTGCTTTAATGGCATTTATAATTTATAATGATATAATTAGTATTTAGTAATATAAACTTTTGGGTAGATAAAAATTATCTACCCAAAAATAAGACTTAATTTTGTAATACAAAATGTACAGGAACAACAACTTGACATTTCACATTGTAACCTTTATTTTTTCCTGGAATAAACTTAGTCTTTTTAATAGCATCTGCTGCCACTTCGTCGCATCCTGCACCAATTCCTTTTAACACCTCAGTTTTTACAACATCTCCATTTTCATCAATAAATGCTCTTATAAACACTTTACCTTGTACACCATTCTTCTTTGCTTCTGGTGGATAAATAATATTTTTTTGAATAGCATTAATTCCACCTACAGGAGTGGGTTGTTCATCAATTTCAACTAAGTAAGTAGAATCAACTTCAGATTGAACTGATTGTTGTTCTGAGAATACCTTGGACTCTTTATTATTTTCTTTCGATTCACAACCGGCGATTGAAAAGAAAATAAAACTCAGCAAGAAAATTTTTAATTTCATTTTAGCCTCCATTCTTTTTATTACTTGTAATTTCAATTTCTTGGTATCTATTGAAAAGAAGTTCTATTGTTTCCTCCTGTTCTTTTACTTTATTCATTGTTTCTTTAAGATTGCTTTTCAATTCCTTTGTTTCTGTAAAAAATATTACAGTCATAGTTAGAAAAATCACTGTTAGTGCATACGAAATCATTGCAGGAGCATTTTTTATTATTGGGATACTTTGCTTTTTATCATTTTCAACTTTAACTGAATATAAAATTTTTTCTTCAAGGTCTATTGGAAATTCTTCTTCAGTTTGTTGCATTGAATGTTTTAATAAATTCAATTGCTTAAAATATTCCCTCGCCTCGTCATTCGCAGCCAATTCAGTAAAAAGTAATGGTTCGTATTTTTTCTCCAGTTCATTATCGAAATATTTTTCGATCATTATTTTAAATTCATCTGTATTCATATCTCACCTCTATTTTTTTTGCCACTAAGGCACGAAGATACCAGAAAATATTTATGATTCATTTTATTACACTTGAAATTATTTTTAATAGTTTTTGTCTTGTTTTGTAAAGTCTGCTTTTTACAAGCTCTTCATCAATCTCCATTACTTGGGATATTTCTTTATAACTCAATCCACCATATTCCTTAAGCAAAAATGGTTCTTTTTGTTCAATAGTCATCGTATCGAGTTCTTGCATTATAAGATTTTTTATTTCATCGAGTTCAAAGGTATCTGCTAAGTTCATCTGCGAAACAACCTGAACTTCATAAGGATCACTTGTATTAAACTGGTCAACTCTAACATTTTTATTTCTCAAATACATACTTACCTCATTTCTTGCTAACTTGAATAACCAACATGGAATACTATCTTTATTTCGTATTGTATTCAGATTTTTAAAAAATTTCAGAAATATATCCTGAATAATATCTTCGGTAAACATTTTATTTCGAATCACTTTATTTACAAAGTTGAAAAGCTTTCTCTTATACTTATTATAATACAAAGTGAATTCAATTATTTCAGATGATGCTTTTTGCAAACTTTCACCAGCGTTTTGTATAAAGATGTTTCAGAGCAAAAAATGTTGCTTCAGTTTGTAAATATTTTCATAATTATATATTTTAATTTAAGGAATTTAATAAAATATTTAGCAAAATAATTTTGGGTATTTAAATTGAAAAAAATCATTATTACCGTACGTAAAATAATATTTTTATCACTTATTCTATCGATATCAATTTCTGCTCAGGCGGGATTATTTCAAAAAATTAAACAAATGATTGATTCGGTTTCAACTGATAATCTGATAAATCATATAAAAATTTTAGAATATGCGGGAGGACATAAAAGCCGTGTAACATTTACACCTGGTAATGATAGTGCAGTTGTATATATTAAAAATCAATTTGATAAACTTGAAGGATTAACAAATATTGAGGTAGATACATTTTATATTTCTACAGCACAATCCCCATATAATACACAACCTTTAGTAAATATTATTGCCACTATCGAAGGAAAAGTTTATCCGGAAATAATATATATTATTGGTGCTCACTATGATTGTTCAGCTGATAAAATGCCAGATTGGGATACACTATGGCCAACGATTACAGCGCCTGGCGCTGATGACAATGCGACAGGAATTGCCACTTTGTTAGAAATTGCTAGAATTCTGGCAGACACTACATTTGGATTTAAGAACAACTACACAATAAAATTAATTGCATTTGGGGCAGAGGAGAAAAATGTACCTGATAATAAAAATCCTTCTCATTATGGTAGTATACACTACGCTAATAATGCAAAAGCAAGAAATGATATAATTTATGGTGTGATTAATCTTGATATGTTAGGTTATAATGATAATTATGATTTTCAACTAATTGTTTCAAACAGTAATAGCAAACTACTAAGTGACTGGCTTGTTGATGTAAATAACATTTTTGATATTGATTTAATTTTACAACAATTAGTAAGCAGTACTTGGACATATAGCGATCATAAA
>JAFGPR010000009.1 GCA_016936095.1 Ignavibacteriales bacterium
CCAGGATTGTTTACAAGTATCATTCCCATAATTGTGATACCTCTGAATACATCCAAAGAAAGTAGACGTCCTGATTTTATTGGTTCCATATTAGTTCCTATAAATATTTTTGTAATTTACTTTTTGTAAATATTTTGCTGTGTAAATATATTAAAACTTACGTAAACTTAATAATTTTAATAATCATAACATTTTAATATTTTTTTATTTATTTAGATAAAATAATTATCGTATAATTGAATTTTAAATTTGGAAAACTTCTATGAAATGGCTAAGAAAATTATATGACTGGGTGCTGCATTGGGCTTTAACTCCGTATGGGCTAATTGCACTTTTTGTTTGTTCTTTTGTTGAGGCATCATTTTTTCCTATTCCACCCGATCCTCTTCTAATTGCTTTAATTTTAGGATTGCGTAAAAAGGCATTCAAATTTGCCACTTATTGCATAATAGCTTCTACGCTTGGCGGAATTTTTGGTTATGCGATTGGACATTTTATTTGGTGGAGTGGAAACAATGAGTTTACTTCTGTTGCCTGGTTTTTCTTTAACAACATTCCCGGTTTTACACCTTCTGTTTTTTCTGATATGAAAGTATTATATGAGGAATGGAATTTCTGGATAATTTTTGCAGCAGGATTTACACCTATACCTTTCAAAGTGTTTACGATTTCAGCAGGAGCATTTGAAATAAATTTTATTCTATTTACCATTGCTGCACTATTAGGTAGGACAGCACGATTTATGTTGGTTGCTTGGCTTATATGGAAATATGGCGAACAAATTAGGAAATTTATTGATAAATACTTTAACTGGTTGGCGATAGCTTTTACTGTTCTATTAATCGGAGGGTTTGTAGTCATTAAATATCTTATATAAAATAAATTAAATTTTAATATCTATGATATCCGAATGATTCGGCATAATTTTTTTTTATTTCAAAATCAATAAATGTTGAAGTGTAAGAACCGAATATCCCAATCCCACCATTAATGTTACTATAAACTCCTTCATCAATTCTAATGGAAAATTCATCAAGATAACCATTGACACTTGAGTAAAATTTAGATAAATTTAAATCAAATTCATCAATAGCGAGGATTAAATTGACAATGTTATAATCACCTTTATTTGGATCATTACCTGACACTTGTTTCATTGCCCAATCAAAAGCATCATAATCAAAGCTTATTGAATGTGAATATGTATAGGTTGGATATACAGGAATATCCTGCCCGTTCTTTTGTATAATTTTTATTGGAACTTCAACACTTGCATAATTTTTATCTGAACCAACTTGTTTATAATAATTAATAAAAATTTTGGGAAAGAATAAATGTTCATCATGTTCACCGAAAGATCTACTCCAATCAATTATCCAAGAATAACCATTATGGAATTTATTAATATTCGTAGTAAACCCAGCTGCAAAAACATAGGAAAAATCTATCATCAAATTTGTCGGTAAATCAGTTTTTGCTGTTAAAACTTCACCATTAGGAAGTTCGACTCTTATAGAAAGACTCCGATGCCTTGAAGAATTACCTATTATTGTTTTATAATAGATTCTCGAAGAATCAAATTTTCCTGTATGAGGTTTTTCAATTTCCAGAAATTTATATTCCTTATTGTTTTGATATAAAAAGACTTTCGCCCCTCTAATATTATAAACAATAATATTATTTGTAGGATTTAATCCTTCAACGTCATAAGTTGTAGCTAACCAGGCAAAAGCTTCAATATTTATCATTGCTGCATCTGTGCTAACAATGCAGTACAAAATATTTCTTTCCATGAACTCAGACTTTGGACTAAAATCCTCTTCGCATGAAAATAATAAAAAACTCAACAAAAATATATATTTATAATTTCTCATAATGCTACCTTAATAAATGCAGATGGGAAAAAAGGGAGCATATAAACTTCATCACCTGTATCTCTATCAAAATAAAAAATATTTTTTTTGTCATAAACATTAATAATGCTAATACCAATTGTAACGTCAGCAAGAAATAGCTTAAAATCCTTCGAAGCACTAAAATCCAAACGATGATAAACTGGCAATCTTGCACTATTTTTATCACCCCAAAATATTACAGGAGCGAAACTTGTTGAGTACATCGAAGGTGGTAAAGTGGAAAAATTTAATCTATCATAAAATCCGGCAATCGGTGTAAAAGGCATTCCAGTGTTCAAGGTCCACATCAGATTACCCTGCCAACCATCGCCGAAATTCACTCCAAACAATAGATTTGCTGAATGTCTTACATCGTAACGAGGAAAATATTCCATGTCATCATTTATTTTATAAGCCCAACCCAATGAGTAAGATGCTTTTATAAAATAATTACTTGGTTCAAATTTGATTAGAACTTCTGCACCATACGAATGACCATTTACATTTATATAATCATTATCTTTGGATGAAAATTTATTTTTATTAACATCAATTAAATTATCAATAAGCTTATAATATCCCTCGATTTCAAACGTTAATTTTTCTGTCAAATACATTTCTAATCCTACATTGAACTGTGTCGCCTCGGGTGCTTCAAGATAATCAGGAATAATAATCCACGGTTCAAAAATCGAAATCAATTCATTTTCATCTGTGAGAGTTAGTATTTCCTGAGAATATCTTCCTACTGATGCTTTTAACGATATTAACGGTGTTGGATGGTATGTTATATTAATTCGAGGTTCTAAAAGAAAAGGACGTTTCTTTGAAATTGCAAGTAGTTTTGCTCTAACTCCAACATCAAATCCTATCTTCTCCCATCTCAAGAATTTATAATTTGAATAAATGGTCAGATCCCATCCCCAACTATCGTAATCCATCTTATCGCCATAAAGATTGACAACGTCTAATTTAGTCCCGAAATATTTGTTCTCCATTCCAATTCCAAATTCATCCTTGTTATCATAAACATAAGCAAAATCAGTCTTTAAAGTAACATCAACAATTTGGTTGTATCTCGGTTTAGAATTACTAAGATTTGGCATTACTTCTGCTTGAAATCCGCTATAACTCAAAGCAAAATGCGAAAATAATGGACTATCCCATACTTTATCCCAAGTAATACCTAAAATTTGGTTTCTTATTTCATAATTCTCTCTTAATAGATCTTCGTAATCAACAAAATCACCGCTGGCAAATCCGTGAAGAATAAATTTACTATCCTTATCAAGTTCTGGATTAGAATAATTTACCTTAAATGTAATATCATAAAAATCGAAAGGTGCATCTTGATTGTTAAGATATTTTTTCAATACATCGGCAAAGTAACTCTTTCTACCAGTTACAAAAAAAGAACCATTTGGAATTGGTCCTTGCAGAAACAGTTTACCAGATAAAAAACTTGCTTGAGCTCCCCCTTGAAATTTATTTTTATTTCCATCTTTTGTTACAACATTTAAAATCGAAGATAAACGTCCGCCATACTGAGATGTAAATCCCCCTTTGAAAAATTCTAACATATTAATAATTTCTGGGTCAACAACACTCATCGTACCAAGTGCGTGATACGGATAATAAATAGGTGCCCCATTTAGCAGAACAACATTTTGGTCACTCCCTCCTCCTCTTACATAATATTTTGAAGTAATATCACCCGTAGTGCTAACTCCCGGCGAGGTTTGAATTACCCTGAAAATATCTGATTCAATACCGGTAGGAAGAATTTCTATTTCACGGGATGAGATTTTCTCTAAGCCAAGATTTGTCTCGTTCTCAGCAGATTTCTGCCCGTAAATGTACAAATCATCTATTTGAAATGTTGTTGGGGTCAGCGTTTCATTTAGTTCAGTAATTTTATTTTCTTGGATTGTAATGATGACTTTTTTTGTTTTATATCCAACGCAAGAAACAATTACAACTTGTTTTCCGTTTGGAATTGAAGGAAGGAAATAATATCCTCGAATATCAGTGGCTACTCCTTGTTGTGTGGCTTCGATATAAATATTTGCATATACTACTGCCTCGCCATTAGTGGAATCAGTAATAAATCCGCGAAGACTCCCATTTGCAAAACCTATCCTTTGAAAAATAATTAGTATGATTAGAAAAAAAATAAATCTATAAAATTTGGACATTTTTTAGTCTACTCGTTTTGAAAGCAAATCTTTTGCCTTTCTGATAATATTCTCAACAGTAAAACCATATTTTTCAAAAAGAATATTACTTGGCGCGGATGCTCCAAATTTTTCAATACTAATAAAATCACCTTCCTCACCTACATATTTTTCCCAACCTTGTTTAATACCCGCTTCTATTGAAATTCGTTTTTTAATATTTGATGGTAATACTTTCTCTTGATATTCTTTGCTTTGTTTATTAAATAATTCCCAACTCGGGAAACTTACTACTCTTACTCTAATTCCATCTTTTTCTAATACTTCAGTTGCAGACAAGGAAAGTGAAATCTCTGAACCCGTAGCAAGCAATATTATTTCTGGTTGTCCACCACAATCTTTCAAAATATATGCACCCTTTAACGTTCCTGTCGCTGAATTATACTTTGTTCGATCAATAATGGGTAAATCCTGTCTTGTTAAGCACAATATTACGGGACTGCCACAATGTTGAATTGCAATCTGCCACGCAAAAGCAGTCTCATTTGCGTCTGCCGGACGAATAACAACAACATTCGGAATTGCCCTTAATGAACTCAATTGTTCAATCGGTTGATGAGTCGGACCATCTTCTCCTACTCCAATGCTATCGTGTGTAAAGACATAAATAACTTTAGTCTCTGAGAATGCAGCAATACGAATACTTGGTCTTAAGTAATCAGAAAAAATTAAAAAGGTTGCACCAAATGGAATTACACCTTTATAAAGTGACATTCCATTTAACATCGAAGCCATTGCATGCTCGCGAATTCCAAAAAAAATATTTCTCCCATCTGGATTTTCAGCTGAAAATGCTTTTGAATTTTTTATATTAACATTGTTTGAACCCATTAAATCTGCCGAACCACCGATTAGTGTTGGTAATTCTTCGGCTATTGCATTTAACACCATACCAGAAGCTTTTCTTGTCGCAATACTTTTTGTGTAATCTTCAAATTTTGGTAATTTATTCATCCATTGAGTCCCGAAATTACCTGATTTCACTTCCGGTAACAATTTAGCTTCATCGGGATATTTCTCTTTATATTTTTTAAATAATTCATTCCATTCAAATTCATATTTTTTACATTTAATTCTAACTTTTTCAAAATAATCTTTCACTTCATCAGGTATATAAAATTCTTTATTCTCATCCCAGCTCAAATTTCTTTTTGTCAATTTTACTTCCTCAGCACCTAAAGGCGCACCATGCGAATCAGAACTATCTTGTTTATTTGGACTTCCGTATCCTATATGTGTGTCAACAATAATTAGTGAAGGTTTTTCTTTTTGATTTTTTGCATTCTCAATTGATTTTTCCAATTCGGATAATTCATTAATATCCTTAATATGTTGGACATACCAACTATATGACTCAAATCTTTTTATTGTATCATCAGACATAGTTATAGAAGTTGAACCATCAATAGTAATTTTATTATTATCATAGAAAACAATAAGGTTATTTAATTTATTGTGTCCTGCAAAAGAGGCAGCTTCATGAGAAATTCCTTCCATCATATCACCATCGCTTGCTAGGACATAAATATAATGGTCAATTAAATTAAAATCAGGTTTATTAAATTTCGATGCTATAAATTTTTGAGAAACTGCCATACCGACAGCATTTGCAAAGCCTTGCCCAAGCGGACCAGTTGTTGTTTCAACTCCGTGTGTCTTCAAATACTCTGGATGACCTGGTGTTACACTCCCCCACTGCCTAAAGTTTTTTATATCGTCAAGCGAAATATTATATCCAACCAAATGAAGTATACTATACAAAAGTGCGCTAGCATGACCAGCAGATAAAATAAATCTATCGCGATTAAACCACTGACTATTCTCAGGATTATATTTCATAATTTTTGAATATAAGAGAAAAAGTATTGGAGCTGCACCAAGAGCCATTCCGGGATGTCCAGAATTTGCCTTCTGAATTGCATCAATTGATAACGTTCTTAATGTGTTAATACACAATTGCTGGATGTCAGTGGTTTTTTCTTCCATTTTATCCCCTGATTTATATTTAATGTTTTATTCGCTTAAGATTTTTCCATCAAGTATCGGCGTAACACATACAAGTGGTCTTTCAGGAATACTATAATATGAAAATATATTTTCAAATAATTGATAATGCATTCC
>JAFGPR010000010.1 GCA_016936095.1 Ignavibacteriales bacterium
AATTTGCACTTTCTCAGGGGTAGGTAATCTGGTTGGATTTCTTTTATACTCACCAGAAATATAAAATTTCAAAAGATTAGGATCTTTTCCAAGTGGTCCACCAAAACCAAATAAATATCTCGTATATGCATACTGACGATAATCGTACACTCCTAATAGATGATCATCCGATGGTTCGTGATTTTTGACCCAGACATCGTGTGCCCACGTAAGAGCATAAATAATTGAATCCATTGCTATAAGTGAATCTTGCAATAACCCTGTATTTAGGAACTGATAATATCTATCTTTTGCTAACTCGTATCCTAATGAACTTGTACTATAATTTAATTTTATCCATTCTTTCAAATAATTTGGATCATTTGGATCGAGATTTGGTGACTTAATCCAATCGTTCAATTCGCCCCATTTTTGCCATTCATAATTGTCCTTATCATAGACATAATCTCCATAATGGTATTGACCTTCAGGACGGTATTCAACTCTGAATTCACCACTGAATTTTTGTGTTCCTTCTTTAAGAACAACTTTAACAACACCAGCTTGTGAATTACCATACTCGGCTGAAAAACCGCCAGTAATTAGCTGAAGCTGCTGCACACCTAAAGGATTAACATCATATTTCCAAGAGTTATCAGCTTTGTCGACACCACCTGAGCCTGGAACACTTGTGTTTGAACTTTTTTGTTCCACACCATCAATTTGAAAATTCACCTCATATGCTCCAGAACCACGAACAGAATAATCACCTTTGGAATCTTTCTGAAATCCTGCTGATAAATCAAGAGCACCCCTTAATCCTTCTACTGGAGCTGCTTTAATTTGTTCGTCACTGATATGATCCTGCGAAGATGTTCTATCTTTAATAATAGGTGATCTTTCTGCAAGAACTACTACTTCACCTAATTGATAGGATTCATCCTGCATTTGAATTGTTATTTCAGTCGTTCTATCAATATAAATAGCTACATCCGTTTGAGTCGTCTTTGAATATCCGACCATACTACAAACGACATTATATGTACCGGGTTGGATATTCAAGATTGCGAATCTGCCATTTATATCCGTAGATGCACCGATTGTAGTTCCTTCAATAACAACATTAACACCAATAAGTGCTTCGTTTGTTGCAGAATCAAAAATGTGACCAACAAGTTTTCCAGTTTGTCCCTGTCCAAATGAGATTTTTGACAAAAGACAAAAAAGAAGGATTAAATAAAACGAATATTTTTTTATTATTTTTTTTATCATAATAAATGCAAATTTTCTTATTTGCCAAAAATATTTATTATTGTGTAATTGTTTCAACCAAGGATTAATCCTATGGTTAAGTAAAATTATTTATTTCATTAAAATCATTTTATTACTTAAATTACCACCAGGAGTAATAAGTGTATAAATGTAAATTCCGCTTGATAAATTACTTGCATCAAATTTAACAGTATGCTTTCCCGCATTCATTGAATCATTAACCAATGTTGCAACTTCCTGTCCAAGGATATTTGATATAACCAATTTAACTTCAGATGCCTCAGGTAAAGAGAAGCTAATCTTTGTTGATGGATTAAACGGATTAGGATAGTTTTGCTCTAATGAATAACTTGTTGGTAAGATTTCTTCACCATCAATTCCAACTGTAGTATTTCTGAATTGATAGATTGCTCTCGAACCAGCATCGGATACATAAGCGAATCTTCCATTCGAAGTAACCGCAACATCAGTAGGCATGCCAAGTGGTGCACCTGTTGGATCAGGATTATCAGCACTTAATTGACTTGGTAATTCCCATATTTCATCTGCATAAATACCATCAAATTCAAATGCTTTAACCCATCTTCGGTTTGTGTCAGTTCCAGCAACCCATAAATATTCATATGTTTCATCAACAAAAATTCCGTAAGGAATAGAACTTGTAAAATCTAAAAAGTAATCATCTTGTAAAATTCTTACAGGCGTATAGCTTAATGGTCGAATATAATAACCACCTGTCCAGCGGGCTATGCCACCATTAGTAACACCTTCATTCGAATTTCGTGAAGTATAAAAAATAGATTGCAGCGAGTCATTATAATTAGTACCTGGGACAAGAGCAATATCTCTTACTAAACCTATCCCACCAACTTCAGGTCCGCCGGGTTCTACTTCGTTATTAACATCCCAAGGAGCGCCTGGATAAGGAGGAATGTAAGTTCCTCTTACTGATGTAATTGTTGTATCAGAGCTATAATTATATAATCTAAAAGTTGTTCCAAAAGATATACCTGTAAATCCAATTGAATCTTCAGTTATTGCAAATCCATGATTATACGAACCATAACCCCCAGTCCCGCCACCAAAATCAACCATAGCCACAAAATGTTCTAAATTATTTGTATCGGCATTATGATAAAGATATAATCCTGAAACTGTATTAGGAGCATATTTAGGATAAGGTTGTGTGAACATCACATAGACATCTGGACCTAACGTGGCAATACCTCTTAGAGCACCAATATTTCCAGACATAGTATCACAATCTCCATTTAAAGTAAAATCAATTAATTTTTGCATTACAGAGTCGCCATAATTAAGATAAAAAATTGCATTGTGGGCAGTAGCACTTGTTACTGTAGAAGAAATAACATATAAACGATTGTTTTGGTCAAGAGTAATAAGGTATGGATTTGTTGAATTTGAATCAGCACCAGAAAATTTAATTGTTTTTTCTAAGACCCAATCCTGTGAAAAGATATTAGAAAATGAAAAAAAGGAAATAAGCAAAGAAGCCATTAGTAAAATTCTCTTCTTCATTTTAACCTCAACTTATTTGTTAAAAATTTTGGTGGTAAAACTAACTTATTTTTAGATTATTTACAAGCAAATAATAAAATTATTTTCATAATCCTAACAAATAAATATTTTATGGGATCACAACGATATTTTTGTAATATAAATAAAATTTATAACTTAAAGAAACTGAAATTTTACTGTTATAAATTTTTATTAATAAAATAGTTAAATTTTCTTAACAAAATCAGGTAATAAAATCCTTTCTATTTCTTTTGATTTACCTGTTCCTGAATCAATTTTTAGAAATAATGCACAAAGATGTACATTACTTTCGGCAGTCTGATATTTTTGGGGGGTTTGATATAAAAATCTGTTTACACCCGCTTCTACTTTCATTCCAATAACAGAATCATATGGACCTGTCATTCCAACATCGGTTATATATGCAGTCCCATTTTCTGATATTCTTTCATCCGATGTCTGGACGTGTGTATGCGTTCCAACGATTGCACTTACTTTTCCATCAAGGAAATGCAATAAAGCATTCTTCTCGGCAGTAGCTTCTGCGTGGAAATCAATCAAAATAACATTTGTATCATTCTTAAATTTTTTAATAAATGCTTCCGCACATCTGAAAGGACAATCAATTGGAGACATAAAAGTCCGCCCTTGTAAATTAAGCACACCAACTTTTCCTTTTTTTGTTTCCAGCAAATAATTGCCCTTTCCATAAGTCCCCAATGGATAATTTTGTGGTCGTAAAACCCGTGGTTCTACTTTCATATATTCTTGCGATTGATGCTTATCCCAAGTATGATTGCCACCTGTAATTACATCTACTCCTAATTCAAACAGAACTTTTGCTTCAACCTCAGTCACTCCTTTTCCATCAGAAATGTTTTCACCGTTAGCAGTTACCACATCTGGTTTATATTTGTTTTTTAAAATGGGTAGCCAAGTCTGAACCATTTCAAGACCAGGTCTTCCAATAATGTCACCTATAAAAAGTATGCTTATATCCATATTAGTTTTTGTGTGAATAATAATTTTTTGCAATGCAAAAATAAGTTAAATTTACTTTAGAATTTTATTTTTTTATATAGTAATTCTCAGAAGTTATTGTGAAAAGAATTGATTTAAGATCAATCTCGATTAAAGATGCAACTTTCAGCATTCTTGATTTTGAAACTACAGGACTTTCTGCAATAAATGAAAGAGTAATTGAAGTTGGTCTAATCAAGATTAAGAATTTTAAAATTATTGATTCATATCAAACATTAATAAATCCAGAGAGAAGCATTCCTTCGGAAATCACAAAATTGACAGGTATAACAAACTTAGATGTAAAAAAAGCTCCTCGTTTTTCAGTTGTTGCAGAAGAGATAAGTAATTTAATTGAAGATACAATTCTGGTTGCACATAATTTTAATTTTGATTATTCATTCTTAAAATCTGAATTTAATTTA
>JAFGPR010000090.1 GCA_016936095.1 Ignavibacteriales bacterium
AAATCTTTCTATGCTTACAACGAATTATTTTTAAAAAGAAAAAAGAAATCGGATATTTTGTTTATTCACACGGGCGGTTTATTTGGGATGTTTCCTAAGAGAAATGAATATATGAAAGCTTGAATTTTTTTTCACGCAAAGAACACAGAGAAAAAAACGCAGAAGTCACAAAGAAAATAAATAATAACTTGAGGTTAAAATGAGTATTAACTTAATAATTACTTTTAGTCTGTTGTGTGTATTTACCGTAGTCCATTTCTTGCATATTTCGAGATATACCGGAGAAAATGAAAATTTCAAGATGCTGTTAAAAGTGTATGTGGGTGGTTCTGTTGCTTTTATGTTTATTTATTTAGTGGTCTTATTAACCGCTGCTAAATGGTATCATCCATTTATTTTGCTTGGATTTGGTATTGGTTCTATTGCGGTATTTTTACTTTTTGCAGCTTTATTAAAATTAAAGGAGCGGCTTACATTTTTTAGTGGTCTTGGATTTTTTATTGTGCCTGCTGCTGTGATTTATATGATTACTTTGTTTCCGTAAGATTTAAAAATGAAATCAATTAATTACAAAAAAGCCCTATGGTGGGAAAAACTCGAAGATAAAAAAGTCAAATGTACTTTATGTCCACGCTACTGTATTTTAAAAGATGGACAAATCGGGTTTTGTTCAATCAGAAAAAATATTGATGGTGTTTTATACGCGATTAGTTATGGAAAAACTACTGGTTTTGCCGTTGACCCAATCGAAAAAAAACCGCTCTTCCACTTCCTGCCTGGAAGTGAAATTTTAAGTTTTGGAACAGTTGGTTGTAACCTCGGATGTAAATTTTGTCAGAACTGGACTACAACTAAAGTAAAAATGGATGAAATCCATTCTGTTTCTGCAACGCCAGAGCAAGTCGTGGAACTAGCAAAGAGAAATAATGTTAAGTCAATTGCATATACTTACAATGAACCAACAATTTTTGGAGAATATTTAATTGATGTTTCAAAACTTGCACGGGAAGAAGGAATAAAATCTGTAATGGTAACTGCGGGATACATTGATAAAGAGGCAAGAAAGGATGTCTATAAATACATAGATGCTGCTAATGTTGATTTGAAAGCATTCACAGAAAGATTTTATTGGGAATTAACTCAATCACATTTGAATGATGTACTTGATACTTTAGTTTGGTTGAAAAACGAAACAAATGTCTGGATTGAAATTACAACTCTTTTAATTCCCGATGAAAATGATTCTTCAGAGGAAATAAAACAAATGTCTGATTGGATTTTGAAAAATTTAGGCGACTCAGTTCCATTGCATTTTTCAGCATTTCATCCCACTTTTAAAATGATGGATAAAGAACAAACTCCAGTATCAACTTTGATTCGAGCAAGAAATATAGCTATTCAATCGGGGGTAAAATATTGTTATCTTGGAAATGTTCATAGCGAAGAGGGACAGACAACATATTGTCCAAATTGCAAAGAACCATTAATAATAAGAGATTGGCACTCTATAAAAACAAATAAGTTAAAGGATGGGAAATGCTATAAATGTTCACAGATTATAGATGGTACGTTCAAAGTCTAATTATTTGTTAAACAAAATAATAGTGCTATATGAAAAAAATTGTAAAATTATTCGCATTTTTTTATTTTACTTTAATAAACTGTCAATCAATTGTTACATTTGAGAATAATGTATTTTATTTTAACGGACAGCCTTTTTTCCCAATAGGTTGGTATGAATGTAATTCATTTCAAGAAATGAATAAGATAAAGAATTATGGGGGTAATACAGTTTTAGTTTTATGGGAATTCTTAATTCAAGAAAATGGGGGAGAATATACACCATCAGGATACCTTTCTGTATTAAATAGTTATTTGCAATATGCTAACTCAATAGGATTAAAAGTTGTTGTACAACTACCTTTTAAAAAACAATTTTCTGATGCACAAGATTCCGCAAATGCCATTACAGATAATTTATTTATAAATACAATCGTGCCAGAAATAAAAAACAATTCAGCTTTATTAGGTTGGTATATTGCCGATGAACCTGAAATGGTAAATAATTGGAAAACTGAACCATATTCAAAGTTACAATATTGGTATCAACTTATTAAGAGCATAGACCCAAATCATCCCATATTTGTATGTGTATGTAATGGATATATTTTGGAAAATCAGACAGTAAGACCCGTTGGGCCTCAAAATCCTGAAAATCCCTTTTCACATGATAGATTTTTTGACGTTCTAATGATAGATATTTATGCTTCATTTAAAAGTGAACCATCATTATATCGTTTAGATTGGTTTGATCAATATGCAATGAGTCTGTTTGATGCTTTTCAATTATATGGAGACTCTTTATTACCTGCGATGTCTTCAATATTAGTTGCACAAGGATTTATTGATAGTAAAATGAGAGCACCTACAATAGATGAACTAAAATACGAACTAGTTTCTTGTTTAATGTATTCACAAATTGGATGGTGGGACAGATCAAAAAATCTTGGAGGAATGTTTTTCTGGCGCTATGGCGCTTCAAATGATACATGTAAAAATAATGTTACAGAGGTTGTTAAATACTTCATTGGTAATTCATTTGATAAGATAATACAACAACAAAATATTAACTTTAATCTAATTAATGATCCAGATTATCCTAACGTTTTTTCATTTATAAGATTTTGGAATAATTCATACTATTTATTTGTTATCAATAGATCGGATGCAGTTGCAGCACCATCAATAAGTATTGAAATCAACGATTACACTATTTGTAAAGAATTAACTATCCCATTTGGAAGCTATGTCATAAAAAAATTGATTCCTGAAGGAGATTTAGTAATTCTAAGAGATAGATTATTACCCAGAGATGCAAAAATATATAGAATTTTTACGGAGTGGCCTATAGAATTAAATATCAAAATATTTCTTCAAGGAGTTTATAGATAAAAATACTTTTCCTCAGAATTAAAAAGAAAATATTACTATTTATTAAATACTATAATCCATTACTGCTTCGGACTGTATTTTTTAGCAATCTCTGAAATTTTCTGATTTACTTCATCAAAATTATTAAATCCATTATCCAATGCAATTTTATAATATTCCAATGCTTTCTCTTTATTTCCATTTTTTGCTTCTAATTCTGATAAACTAACATAAATCAAAGCTTGAAGAGAGTTGTCCTTTAAAGCTTTGTTGTAAAACTCGCTTGCAAGATTGTAATCATTCATTATTTTGTGATAAACATAACCTAAAATAAATTGCAAGTCGGTATTATCAGGTGCTTTTGATAATTCATTTTCAAAATGAATTATAAATGTAAAGTTATTATAATCAACTGTTTGATATTTTCCTGAAATGAAAAAGTCTAACAATTTTCTAAATTCACTTAATGTTTTATAACCTGTAATCAAATTTATTAATTGACCTTTTGAATCCAAGAACCCTGTTGAAGGATAACCAGTTAATCCCATTGATTGA
>JAFGPR010000091.1 GCA_016936095.1 Ignavibacteriales bacterium
ATGTAGGGGGTAAATTTAGCAGTATTGGGGGCTTAATGCGTGGGGGTATAGGTAAAATATTTATGGATGATGGTTCAGGAGATTCAACTTTTAATACTCGAGAAAACCACGTCGTTTCAGCAATTACTTTTAATAATAATGATATATATGTCGGTGGTTATTTTACAGAAATAGGAGGATTAGAAAGAAAAAGAATAGCAAAATTAACTTTAACTGGCGAAGCAGATCCTGATTTCAATCCTTGTGCTGGTGCAATGGTGAGAACAATTTCGTTTAATGGGACTGATTTTTTTGTAGGAGGAGATTTTACATCTATTAATGGGGTAACTAGAAATAACATCGCAAGATTAAGTAATACCACAGGTGAGCCAGATAGTTGGAATCCAAATGCAAACGATGAAGTAAATACGATGGCATTGTCAGGTTTGATTTTATATATTGGAGGTAATTTTACTCAGATAGGTTCAATGCCTGTCAATTATGCTTGTGCATTAGCTACTAGTGGACTTGAACCTATGTGGTATCCTAATCCGAATGGTTCGGTTCATAAAATTTATTTAGATGGTGGCTATGCTTATGTAAGTGGATGGTTTACTACGATTGGTGGTCTAACAAGAAGTCATATTGCAAAATGTAATACGAGTGATGGTGCAGCTGATCCCACATGGAATGCTAATGCTAGTGGTATTGTTTATGATATAATATCTATTGGCTCATACATATATGTAGGAGGTTCATTTACCTCAATTGGTGGACAAAGTAGAAATAGAATTGCAAGACTTTATAAAACAGACGGTACTGCTGAAACAAGTTGGAATCCTAATGCTAACAATACAGTATATGCCCTTCAAATTTATCAGTCTCAAGCAATGGATGATTACTTATGGGTTGGAGGTGCTTTTACTTCAATTTCAAGTGGTGCCGGTACTCATTATATAGCATTATTTAATTTAACTGGTCCTTTTACACCTGCTTGGCTAAATGACGATGCTAATGGGGTTGTTAATACAATTACAAATGCATCCACTGGTGGTAATGTTTTTGTAGGGGGTAAATTTACTCATATCGGTGGAACGGATAGGAATTATCTTGCAAAAATGGATTTAAATGGAATTATTGATGCAGATTGGAATCCGAGTCCAAACGGGTATGTCAATAGTCTTAATGTAAACAATAATTTTCTCAATGTTGGTGGAAATTTCCAATTAATTAGTGGTGAACCACAAAGTTATTATGCAAGATTTAAGGAAACGGATGATTTAAGATTGAATTTAAAGGTATTCTTGCAAGGAGCGTACAGATAAATAGTTGAGAATTTTGAATTTTAAGTTAAAAGTTAAAAGGGATGAGGGATAAGGTATTAGTGATTAGGGGTAAGGAATTAGCGATAAGTCATAAGAAGTAAGAATTAAGAGTTAAGGAATAAGAAGTAAGAAGTTATAGAATAAGGGCAGTTAGGGATGGCTGCCTTTTCTTATTATACAGCGAGATTTATGTCGCTTAATTATCTCTCAATTCAGCTTCTTTTACTGTTACGATCTCAGTTTACTTGTCTATTTCATCATTACAAATAGACTCAAAAATCTTAAATGCTAATAACGATTTTGCTTTGAAATTTATGAAATTATTTTTAATTTTACATAAGGTAATTTAAAAACATAAAAAATCGGGGGCTATTATGAAAATTAATCCAATCATTTTATTCATTATTTCATTCCTTTTATCTTCTATCATATTATCTCAACCACAAGAAGGTGATTATATGGCGAGTTTTTCTGGCGATTGGGAAAATAAAGATATATGGTCGAAATTTACGGGTGGCGTTTGGAACCTACCACCGAATCCTCCTCCCAGTAGTTCTGATAATGTTATTACCATTCCAAGTGGAAAAACAGTTACAATAACAACCGATATAGATGCAGATCAGTTGAAAGTGGATGGAACACTCGATGTTCAACTGGCCGGGGGACTTACAATAAATAATGGAGTTGGTGATGATCTTGATGTACGAGGGACACTAATTAATGCTGGGAGTATATTATTTATATCGAGCCCACATTGTATTATTGCTGGTACCTATCAGCACAACTTTACTACAATAGCAGGGTATATTCCTCCTTTTGTATGGAAAGAAACTTCTACTTGCGAAATAATTGGTTATACAACTTATACAGGACATATGGATGTTGATGCACAGGCATTTCAAAATGTAGTTTGGAATTGTGAAGGACAAGAAAATCAAGTTGTGCTTGATTCAAATTTTAGTAATATTCAAGAGAATTTTACTATAATATCCACGGGTAAAACTGGTTCTTTGAGGTTGAGTTATGGAAAAAATTATGTTGTTAATGGAAATTTCAGACAGGAAGGGGGAGCTTTAGTTTTAGCTTATTCAATGTCATCGGGAGAGTTGCACATAAAAGGTAATGCAGAATTCGTTAATGGGGGTGTTGCTTCTGGATTTTATCCTTCAACTGGTCGAATATATCTGATAGGAACCGCTGAAGCTGATTTGTTGATTGAAGACGATTATTTATTTGACACGGGAGTGGAATCAAATTTTGAAATAATAATTGACAATAACGATATCAGAAATCTTCAAAAAAATGCAAATATAGACGGGGCGTTCTTAAGCTTATATGGTAAATTAATTTGTAATCAATATATCATAATTGGTGATCCTTTAAGTAGATTCAAAATGTATCCGGGTTCGACTTTAAATACTGCACATACACAAGGAATTCACCCTTCTTCAATTAAGCTTGGAAGTATACAGACTGGTAGTAGAATTTATGAAAGTGATGCTACTTATTTATATTCTTGTATGGGTGAGCAACAATCGGGTACAGGGATTCCAGATACAGTGATGAAATTAGGAAAAATAAATGGTTATTTCGTGGCCTTAGAAAAAGATATAACTATTAGTGATACACTTGCATTAGATGGTGGAAGTATATCTTTATATGATGAATATAATTTAAGTCTTTTAGTTGATGCTATTATTACCGGGACTTTTTCAAATAATAATATGGTAATTGTTGAAGATATCGAAAGTTATTTAACTCGATATATTGACGAAGGTGGTGCTTATTTATATCCAGTAGGTACCGAAAATGGAGGAACATATTCATATACACCTGCTTATATAAAAGTTGCAAGTGGGATTTTTAGCCCTGATTCTAAGATATCTGTTTCACTTGATAATTTGAAACATCCCAATAATTATAGTAAGTATAATTACCTGACTCGATACTGGCTCGTAAGAATATCTGATATAACCGACATTCTGTATTTTGGACGTTTAACTTATGACGATATTGATGTTGTAGGAGATGAAAATGAGATACATCTCGGTTATAAAGTTTCTGGTGGAGAATTTGTCGAAGGTAGTTTATCTAATACTACTACAAATGAATTAGATATTCCAGAATTTATAGAAGAAGATTGTGATTTTACAGGTGTTGATCTATCGGATGTAATTA
>JAFGPR010000092.1 GCA_016936095.1 Ignavibacteriales bacterium
CTTGCCCAAGCATATGATATACTTTTTGACCCTCATAAATATCGTCCTGAATCAAGAGAAACTGCAGATCATTCACTTCCCTACTGCATAGCTGCTGCTTTGGTTGATCATAAAATTACAACCCAATCATTCAGCGATGAGAAGCTGAAAGACCCAAGGATTTGGGAAGTAATTGACAAAATAAAAGGTGAACCATCTCAAGAATTTGAAAAGATGTTCCCTGCCAAACAACCGAGTAAAGTTGTAGTTAAAACAAAAGATGGCAAAGAACTTTCTGAGTATCTTGAATATCCAAAGGGTGATCCTCGTGAACCTATGACTATGGAAGATCTGGAAAATAAATTCAATGGTTTGTCTACAGAAGTTCTTGATACTAATGCTCAAAAAACAATTAAAGATTTCATCTTCTCATGCGAAAAAGAAACTGCAAAGGATTTTATGAAAAAACTGATTGTTAAGCAATAAAAGATTATAAATTAAAAAGGCTGTCATTTTCAGACAGCCTCATTTTTATCAAATTTATTTTTTACTTCAATAACAACATTTTCTTGGTTTGAATAATTTCCTGACCAGTACCGCTTCTTGCTGTCAAAGTATAGAAATAAATTCCAGATGATAATTCGCTAGCTTTAAATTCAATTATATGCCTGCCTTGATTTTGGCTTTCATTTACTAAAGTTTTAATCTCTTGTCCTAATGTATTATATACTTTCACACTAACAAACATATCAGAAGGAATTGAATACTCGATTGTGGTACTTGGGTTAAATGGATTAGGATAGTTTTGATATAGTCTTATATCTTTAGGAGTAATTACTTGTCCATCTTCAATACCAGTAGATATTTCTGCTTCAATTACCCATACATAAGCATCACCAGTCCAAGTTTCAAATCGAGTGGCGTAATTCACAAAAGTATATTCTTCTTTACCATCACCATCCATATCACCAGCTGGATGCCCATAGAACATTCTCGGTGGCGCAGAAAAACTATCTGGAGGTAATCCTGATTCATCCCAGTAATCGAAGGCAATCGTCAATTCCCAGTTTGTTGAATCCGCAGGATCGCCAGTACCTTTATATTCAAGATCGAATATCTGTCCATTTCTCTCACCACCGATCATTAAGCTCAAATTACCATCCAGATCAGGATCAGCAATATACATAGATTTTAAACCACCCTCAGCTGTTCTCTTAGGAATACTATAAAAAGGTACAATATCATTTTTAGTAATTGCACCTACATCAGAAATATTTGTTATGATAAATAATTGGTTAGGTGACTCTGTACCTGCGATATATAATTCATTAACACTATCACCATTAACATCAGCACAACGAACACCATCAACAGCACCATAATCAATACCTGTTTGATAAAAAACCGTATCAAGTTCTGTCTCAACTGAATAATTCGCATCACCATTACATTCAATAATTCTTAAATTAAAATAATTCCAACCAAGTACATAAATTTCAGTTTTATTATCATCATCCAAATCGCCTGTAGTTACTGAATATAGCGAACCACCAGGAACATATTGAAAATTATATTCAACATTCCAAGTAAAAAATCCTGTAAATATGCCCGACACTGAAGCAACAAGAACTTCTCGTCGACTGGAAGGTTGACTTTGTCTTACACCTACGATTAATTCATTGACTAAATCACCATCAATATCTTCAACAATTAAACTATAAGGTCGAAAATCGTAGTTGTCGGACACATTGAAATTCCAATAAGCTGTTGGTTCACAGTCACCTGAACCATAATCACCATATTTATTTTCTCCGTTTACACCATTCCATTCGAATATCCACAAACGAGGTGGATTTATATCACTCCCAACAACTGATGGCATTGTTGTAATTATTTCAACAACTCCGTTATTATCCATATCCCCTACTGTAATACCTGCAAATGTATTGGCTGGAATAGGATATTCCCAGTACCATACCATTTCAAATGAATCGTTTGCAACAGCTTCAAACATCATAATAAAGTTAGAATCTTTATCAGTATAAGCACACAGGAATTCACCTTTTCCATCTTGGTCGGTGTCATAACCTGATTTGACAATTCCCATCTCAGACATCTCTTGTGGAGTGCGGAATGGACAATCTTTCATTTTCCACGTCAAGTTCCAATCAGTCTGAGAAAAAAGTAAAGATGCTGAAGTAAGAAGAAGAGTAATAAGAAGAAATTTTTTCATTATTGTCTCCTTGGTTAGTGAAAAAATAATTTATCATTTTTTATTAACATGACAAATATAAAAAAAAATGTTATAAATAAAATAATTTAAAATAAAAAAAACCTGATCCCATTTTTTAAATCAGGTTTTGATGATAAATCCTTTATTTCAGTAATAACATTTTTTTCGTTGAATTAAATTCATTGCCTTCATAGTTAATTACTTTAATTCTATAAAAATAGACTCCACTTGATAAATTATTAGAATTAAACTGAAACTCATGTTGACCAGCTTTTAAATCAGTATTTACTAATTCGGTAATTTTTTCACCGAGTAAATTATAAATTTCTAATTTAACTTTTGAGTCGGATGGCAAAGAAAACCTAATCGTTGTTGACGGATTAAATGGATTTGGATAATTTTGTTCTAATGAGAATTTCTCAGGTGTAACTATTTCATCTTCAATTTTTGTTGGATTTTTATTAACTCCATAAATAGTAACATTATCTATTACCCAATACCAACCTAAACTTATATTACTATACCAAAATCTTAATCTGACATCCGGTTGACCATCAACCCCTTCCAATTGGACTAAGATATGTTCAGCAGGTCTATCAGCACAAATTGTATCTAGATTATCCCATGTATATCCACCGTCAATTGATACCTGAACAAATCCAGTATCATCTGTACCATAATTTTGAAAATCCATATCAAATTCTAATCTTGTATCTTGATAATCGCTAAGATTAAGACTATCTTTTATTTCAAGAATTGATGTTAATTCAAGATTACAATATCCACTATTAACACCTGCAACCATCCCACCTGCTTCAGGTGGCAATTGTAAACCACCCATATAGTCTGTAATAAATGTCGTCGAGTCCCATAATATCCAACCACAAGAATCAGATGGTGGAGTTCCTCCATCAACTAACCATTTATCAATACCACTCTCGAAATCATCGAAAAATATTGCCATCGGTTCAGTTGAAAAATTCCACATTGTCGAATTGGCTCTTCCATTTAAATTATCATATTCTACAACACGCCAATAATAATTACGACCCATATCTAATGTATATGGTATTGAATAATTTGTATATGCTGTTACTGGAAAACCATTTAGGACACGAACAGAAGGATCACACATTGCAACTAATCTTGGATCTTTGCTAAAGTATAACTCATTATACAGCACACCAGCGGGATTAATCCAACTTAGATTTAATCCTGTACTAGGATCAATGTTAGAAATATCATCATTAGGAACTGGACAAAAGGCAGGTGAAGGACTTGTAGAAAACATTCTTGAACCAGGAATACCAAAACCAGTAAAAAAACCTGAATAAAGAGGATCAATTAAATAATACTCACCTGAATAAATATCCATTATTGTTAAAGCAGGACCGCTGAATTTATCTGAATACCCATAGACAAGACCGTAGCACAAGTCATTTTCTGGATCGAATTCCATATCTTGAGCATAATTTGCATTAAAACCAATATCTCCAATTTCAGTAGTAAGTCCAGTTGTCTTATCAATAGAGACAAATTTATCATAAACGATATCAATGGAGTAAAGTAATCCAGTATTACTACATGCTAAATTAATTAATGCAGGATGTGTGGATTGTGTTCCTATAACGTTAGTATCTCCAGTTACTAAATTAATAGTATAAAGTGTCGACTTAGTAATATCTGTGGATACAGCATACATATTTCCTGTAGAAAAATCATAAGATAAACCACACCAATATTCACCTGATTTTGGATAACAAGGATTAATTGTATCACAAAGACCTGTTACTGTATCTACTGATACTAAAGTATTACCGTAATAATCCAATGAATACCACTTCCCATCAGCTGCAAAATCTCCTGAATACAAATAATCATCAACATAAGTAGTAATCTGATGATATAATGGAAAGTTATTTAATGCAAAGCTAATTGGACCTTTAGTACCAACAACAGTATGAGCATAAGATATAGTATTATAACTAAGTGAAGATAGAACTGATCCAATCATTTTTTGATTTGATATGCTATAATCCAAAGAAGATACACCACTACTTGTAATTTCTTGTGATAAAATACAAGTAAAAGATAATAACAATATCAAGACAATATTTCTAATATTTTTAAACATAAAAAACTCCAATTCTATTTAATAAATATCATTTTTTTAACATCAGTGTATTTTGTGCTTTCAATACTTGTTGTTTCGATTCTATAAAAATATACACCACTAGATAAATTATTAGCATTAAATTGAATTTCATGTTGTCCAGCAATTAAATCCCTATTCACTAACTCAGATACTTTTTCTCCTAAAATATTGTAAATTTCTAATTTTACTTTTGAATCAACTGGCAAAGAAAATCTTATTGTTGTTGACGGATTAAATGGATTTGGATAATTTTGCTCGAGCAAAAACTTTTCTGGTATTTGTGTGATATCTTCAATTTTTGTCGGATTTTTATTAACCCCATAAATAGTGACATTATCTATTACCCAATACCATCCGTTAGTTACATTCGAATACCAAAACCTAAACCTAACATCTGAATATCCATCTACTATCTGCCATGTTGGAATTACTATATGCTCAGCAGGTCTATCAGTACAAATTGTATCTAAATCATACCATGTATATCCACCGTCGATTGATACCTGAACGAATCCAGTATCATTTGTACCATTATTTTGAAAATCCATGTCAAATTCTAATCTTGTATCTTGATAATCGCTAAGATTAAGGCTATCTTTTATTTCAAGAATTGACGTTACAACTCCTCCACAGTATCCACTATTAACACCTGCAACCATCCCACCTGCTTCAGGTGGTAATTGTAAACCACCTATATAGTTTGTAATAAATGTGGTAGAATCCCATAATATCCAACCACAAGAATCTGCTGGCGGAGCTCCACCATCAACCAACCACTTGTTAATTCCACTTTCAAAATCATCAAAGAATATTGCTAATGGTTCAGTTGAAAAATTCCACATCGTGCTATTTGCACGACCATCCGAATTATCATATTGAACAACTCGCCAATAATAATTTCTTCCCATATCCAAAGTATATGGTATTGTATAATTACTGTATACAGTCATTGGATAACCGTTTAGAACACGAACAGAGGGGTCGCAAATTGCTACCAACTTTGAATCTTTGCTGAGATATAATTCATTATACTTATATGAACCCGGATTATTCCAAGTTAAATTTACTCCAGAATTACCAATATCTTTTGAATCATCTGCAGGGGATGGATTAATTGCTGGCAATGGGCTTGTATTAAATTTTCTATTACCAGGAATACCAAAACCTGTAAATTCAGAACCTGGCTCCATTGGACCTATTAAATATTGTTCGCCAGTATAAAAATCTGAAATAAGCAATGCTGCTCCACTAAATTCTGAACCAGAACCATACGCCATATAATAACATAAATCAGTTGCTGGATCAATTTCCATATCCTGAGCAAAATTTGCATTAAAACCAATATCTCCAATTTCAGTTGTTGCACCAGTAGTTTTATTGACCTCTATAAATTTATCAGTTACAATATCAACAGAATATAATACTCCAGTATTACTACAAGCGAGGTTAATTAAAGCCGGGTGTGTAGACTGAGTACCTACTAC
>JAFGPR010000093.1 GCA_016936095.1 Ignavibacteriales bacterium
AAAAGTTCAATGATAGATAATGAGCTAATCAAATTCTGACTAATGTTTTAATAAATTCTAATTCCATCTTTATTCTATATACATACTTACGATAAAAACATATTAGTATGTATATCCAAGATTAGCCAATCGATATGTCATTGCCGCTTCACTAACATTAAATTTTTTTGCTAGTAAAGACACCGCCGTTTCAATAGTAGTATTTTCTTCTAGTTGACTAACTTCATGCGACACCATATGTGCAGGCATTAAAAGATTTGCAGCAAATGCATTTGCTTCTCTTTCTTTCTTAATTTCTCCTGTTGAAGAATCTCCGTTCCTAAAATCAACTTTAGAAATTGTAAGAAATTCATCTTTAGAAGTTCTGTGTAAGCAATAATGACCCAGTTCATGTGCGAGTGTAAAACGTTGTCTTACAGGGCTTTCGCCTACATTTATACCTATTACATTATTTTGGTTTTTTGAGACTAATAACCCTGACACACTTTCACCAAATGAATTTTCTTCGATAACTAATCCTAATCCTTTAACAATTTTCTTAATATCAATAGGTGGAGTAGTAATTTCAAACTTGCTCAATAATTCAAGCGTTTTGTCCTTAATTGTACTAAGAGTTGCCATGATAAATGTTTTAAAATATTTTATGCTTTCTTAGAACCAACAAAAGAAATAAAACTTTTTATAATTTCCTGTTCATCCTCCTTTTGTACCTTTTTTGATATTTCTTTCTCGGTTTTCTTAGATACGGTAGATTGACCTTCGTTAAGCTCAATATCTTTAAAGAAATAGCCTATTTCAACTTTCCCTATTAAAGATATTTCATATAACAGATGTAATGTTGGCTTATGTCTATTTTGTTCTATATTAACAATTGAAGTTCGCGACAAGCCCAATCTTTTCGCTAATTCTGACTGAGTCAACTTTATTTGACTACGTAATTCCTTAATTTTCAAGCTTATGTGCTTGTATAGTATGTCTTGCTTCTCTTGATTCATATCCAATATCCTAATGCAAAGGTAGTAATTAATGTTTAAAATTCCAAACTGTTTATATTATAAACTGTTTATAAAACCTATGTTTGCAACCAAAAACGATTTTTAAAATACCAAATCCTCAATTATTGCTGGGTTAGCTGGTGTAAATATCGTGTTTTGAAAAATAATATATTTTAGAAAAAAATAAATTCGAAATATTTGACAAATCATAAAGGGCAGAAAACCAGATTAAAAGAATTCACATGGTAAGAAATATAAACTTAAGATATAATAATATAGTTTATTGAACGTAGCTGTTTTAATAAAATTTGCTATATTTGTATTAGAAAAATTTATAGCTGATTCTATAAAGCACAAAACCCATTTGATGCTGGAACATCAAATGGGTTTTACAGAGGATTCAATTAAAGGCTGAATCACCTTTATGCCTCTATTATGAAACAAAGGCATAATGCCATAATATTAACTACCGTCTTAAAAAAAGCGACAAGACGGTTAAAAAACTTAATACAATATGTATAAATTTTGTATCAAACATAAGGAATTTGTATCAAATGACAAAATCCTTAAAGGGAAAGATATTCTTTCCATAGCAAATTTAACCCCAGTAGAAGATTATGAACTTCTATTATATATTGACGAAAAAACACTTGAACCTATCCAATTGGAAGAAGAAGTTGATTTGTCAAAACCGGGGACAGAGCATTTTATCGTAAATGCATACAAAGAGTTTCATATTTTTGTTGACAATGAAAAGGTTGAGCTTAAAGATTCATTTCTCACTGTTCGAGAATTAATGATAGCAATCGGTAAAAACCCTAATGAGTACAAATTGAAGCAGATTGTTGGTCCGAGAAGCATTGATTATAAAAATGATATAGACCATTTAATACAATTGAAAAATGGGTTAAAGTTTATTACTCTTTGCAAAGAACCTCTAACAGTTTCCTTTAATAAGGGTAATGATGAACTTGAACGCCAACTTAAAGAAAAAGGGTTTAACACGAAACGATATCCAAATGGATTTGTAGGGTTTGATTATGAAGTTCCTATAGGAAGATTTAAAGGACAACAATTGGAAATTGCACTTGATGCGCCTTCCTTTCCACAAGTTCCTCCATCAGGACCTTATATAAAACCTCACATCTTGCCATTTAGTCCAAAAAGTGGATCACATCCTTTTGACGGAATACATGATTGGAAAAAACCCAATTCCGATTTTCAGTATTGGAGTCGACCCTTTAAAACTTGGAATTCTTCTAGTAGGAATGTTGAATCATACATTTCATTTCTAAATGCATTAATGGATTTTGAATGAAATACAGTATTGCTTTAACAGAAGAAGCAAATGATCTACTTGAAAGTCATCTCATCAGAGATGACTTTCAGGAAGATTTATGTTTTGCACTTTATAATCCTTCGACAGGTCACATAAGAAAAACTGCAATTGTTAATCAAGTAATTTTACCCGAAGATAACGATAGAAATATTCATGGAAATGCAAGCTTTAATACGCAGTATATAGAAAGGGTTATAGATATCGCTCTGGAAAAAAAACTTGGAATTGTTTTTATTCACTCACATCCGTTTGAAGGTTGGCAGGATATGAGTAATGATGACATAAATACTGAAAGTATTATTGCACCAAGTGTTTTTGCCGCGACGAATCTTCCTTTGGTTGGTATGACTATTGGGTTGGATGGTTATTGGAGTGGTAGATTTTGGACTAATCAAAATGCCAGTTGTTTTGAAAGACAATGGTGTGAATCAGTACGAGTTATGGGTGAATCATTTAACATTTACTATAACGATGAGATTCTACCAAAACCAGAATATGGAGAAGAGTTTGTAAGAACTTTATCTTCTTGGGGAGAAGTAAAACAAGATGAAATATCTAGATTAAGAATTGGAATTATTGGACTAGGAAGTGTTGGTGCAATCGTTGCGGAATCTTTAATTAGAACTGGTGTTAAGAATATCAATTTAATTGATTTTGATAAGATTGAGAAGAAGAATCTCGATAGGCTTTTATATACAACAAAGGATGATATAGGAAAAGCAAAAGTTGAGTTTTATAAAGATAAATTAATAGCTTCATCAATATTGTCATCAGATATTCAGGCATTTCAATACAGCATTGTTGAAGAAATTGGTTTTAAGGCAGCATTAGATTGCGATATATTGTTTTCATGTGTTGATAGGCCTTGGCCAAGATTTGTCTTAGATAATATTTCATATTCTCATTTTATACCAGTAATAGATGGTGGAATTGGGGCGAAATCTAATTCTTCAATGTCAAATCTTGGAGAAGCAAGATGGAGAACACAAGTTGTTTGTCCTGGAAGAATCTGTATGCATTGTATGGGCCAATATACAATTGAAGATGTATCGATGGAACAAGCTGGAATATTTGAGCAACCAACTTACATTAAAAATCTTCCTAAAAATCATTTTATGAATCGAGGTGAGAATGTTTTTGCTTTTAGTATAGGGTTGGCAGCAATGGAATTAAATCAAATGTTATCATATGTTTTAAGACCGAACGATATCTACATTGGAGTTCGGGAATATGACTTTTTAACAAGTACGGTAGATGATGATTTCGAATTTAAATGTTCCGATGATTGTTCAATTATAGAAAATTTAGGAATTGGTGATTCAATAAACAATATACTTATAACAGAGCATGAAATGGCAAA
>JAFGPR010000094.1 GCA_016936095.1 Ignavibacteriales bacterium
AAATTTTATAAAATAATTAAAGTATCAAATTTTCGAGTTTTTCAAAGACTGCTATAGTTAAAGTCTCCTGATTATCCTTGACTATAAATATCCATAGTCAAGGGAAATCCATTTAACTTGACTATAAATTATTATAGTTAAAGATAAGTCAATTCCCTTGACTATAAATTTGTTATTAAACTTATAAATATTTTCACTGATTAGTAAAAGCGTCAATTTCGGAACATTATTCTGAGATAACGAGGCAGAAAAGAAATCGGAAATTTGTTTTTGATGGTTACCTAAAACCTTTTGATAGGTAGTTTTTATGTCAATTCAAAATTATTTTTAATTAAATTTGAATATAAAATGAGTATTTTTTTATAAATTAAAGAAAAAAAAATTTAATAACTTAAATAATAAAAAAATATGCTAATTGATAACAAAACCCAAAGAGAAAACTTTCCAAAAACTTTAATTGAATTTTTTCAAAAATATCTGGCAACGGGATCACTTGAAACAGTAACTGGTTATTTTTCAGTTCCCATGCTGGCTTACGCATTTGAGAATTTCAATGCTATTGAAAATTACAAACTAGTTCTTGGCAATCTTGTCAAAACTGAAAAAGATAATGATAAAATTGTAAATTTATTACTTCAAGAAGAAGGATTATTTTCAACACTTAACCTCAGTGAGCAAGCAAAAAAAGCAGTAGACTTTTTAAGACAAGAAATTGTCCAAGTAAAAACAGTGCGACCAAATTTTTGCCATGCTAAATCATATGTTTTTACAAGTAAGGATAATGATGCTCAAAAAAGTTTCTTCATTATGGGAAGTTCAAATTTTACAGAATCAGGATTAGGTTTATATCCATCAAGTAATGTGGAGTTGAATTATGCCGATTTCGGAGGAAGCTCAGATTATAAGGAGATAAAAAACTGGTTTAATAACTTATGGAAATCTGAAGAAGCAAAAACTGAAATAGAAGTTGAAAGTAAAAAAATATCATATAAGGATTATCTCATCGAATTAATCAGCAAGTTGTTTAAGGAGTATTCACCTCAACAACTTTATTATAAGGTTTTATACGAATTATTTCGTGAAGAACTAATTGATTTTGACCCACAGAGTTTGTTAAGTAAACAGATCGAACATTTACGCGATACAACTATCTACAATGTTTTATATCCATTCCAACAGAAGGGAGTACTCAGCTTAATACAAAAACTACAAAATTATAATGGAGCAATCTTAGCAGATGCTGTTGGTCTTGGTAAAACATGGCAGGCGCTTGCTGTAATGAAATATTTTGAAATTCAGGGCTATAGAACTTTTCTATTTTGCCCTAAAAAACTTGAACACAACTGGCGCAGGTATTTAGAGGGACACGACTCAAAATTTGAATCGGATAAATTAAGATACACAATAAGATATCATACTGATTTACAAGACGAAAGAATTAATGGTTATGATGACGGATTTACATTAGATAATCACTTTAAAAACAATCCTAAAATTTTAATTATTATTGATGAAAGCCATAATCTTAGAAATGATAAATCAATTCGATATAAATTTTTAGTGGATAATATTTTATCAACAAATAAAGATGTGAAAGTATTAATGCTTTCTGCGACACCGATAAATACTAAACTACTTGATATTAGAAATCAATTTAAGTTAATGGTAAAGGGCGATGATAAAGGTTTTGAAAATTCAGAATTTGAAATTTCAAGTCTTCAATCATTATTCGCAAACGCACAAAAAGATTTCAACGAATGGCAGGAATTGGGAGACAGAAGGATAAGTGTATTTATTAATAAATTACCACAACATTTCTTTTCACTTGCCGATGCAGTAATCGTTGCCCGAACAAGAGAACTTATTAAGAAAACAACAGAAAATGATGTCTTTGAATTTCCTAAAAAGGAAAAACCAACAAATGTATTTGTAAGCCCCAAAAGTATTGGCTCACTAAAATCATTTGAAGAAATTTTAGATGCACTAAGCATAAATCTAACAGCATATAAACCTGCACAATATACTTCTGAAGAAAAAGTCAAATCTGTACTTGAAGATGAAAAACAAAGACAGAAATTTTTGGTTAAGATGATGTATATTTTGATGATAAAACGGCTTGAATCCTCATGGCATTCTTTTAAAATAACTGTTAATAATATTCTTGAACATCATAAAAATGCATTAGATAAGGTAAATGAATATTTGAAAACAAAAAAAGAAGAAAAGATAGAGTTAGAATTTAACGAGTCAGATACTGAAGATTTAACAGAAATTGCAAATGACCTTGAACAGCAAAATGGGATAACTTACGAAGATATAACTTTGGGTAAAAAGAACCCAATACCAATTTCGAGCATTACACAAATTAACTTATTCAAAAAACATCTTGAAGAAGATATTGAAAAATTTAATTCCTTAATGAATGACCTTAACGAATTATTTAAAAAGACTGAAGATGAAAAAAGAATTCCCAATAATTACAAAAGCGTTGATAATAAACTAGAAAAATTGATTGAGTTAATTTTAGATAAAAGAAAAGAGAGAGAAAATAAAAAGGTTCTGATTTTTACTGTTTATACTGATACGGCAAAATATCTTTTTGAACAATTGAAAGCGAGGGGTTTTACAAGAATTGCTTATGTATCGGGTAGCGAAGGGAAATCAGATGATGGATATAGCAGCAAGAATTTTGAACCAATCCTCGAAAGATTTGCACCATATACTAAATTGTTCAACGAAAAGGATTGGTCTAAATATTACAGAACGGATGGAATATTAAAAATTGAAAATTTTGATGATTGGAAAAATTACATAATTACAAAAGATATAAAACTTAAAGAACAAATTGAAAATCCAATTGACATTTTGATTTCTACCGATTGCCTTAGCGAAGGACAAAACTTACAAGATTGTGATTGCGTTATCAACTATGACATTCATTGGAATCCGGTGCGTTTAATACAAAGAATGGGTAGAATTGACCGGCTTGCTTCTCCAAATAAAAGTATTATGGGAATGAATTTTTGGCCTGCTGATAGTTATGAACAATTTTTGACTTTACGAAAACGAGTCGAAGAAAGAATGGCTCTGCTTTCCATTGTTGGTGCTGAGATTGACCCGAATATTTCTCCTGATATGGAAGAAATAACAAAAGGTAATCCTTTAATTTCTCATCAAGAAGAAAAGATGCTTGAGCAACTGCAAATAAGTTGGGATGATATTGAAGATAATTCTGAAACTCTGGGATTTGATAAATTCTCTCTCGAAACATTTCGACAGGAACTTTACGAATTATACCAGCAAAAGAGAAAAGAACTTGAAGCAATTCCAAATGGTGTATATACGGGTTTTAAACAAAAATTAGATGTTATTTCAGAATCAAAAGAAAATGCTCTCGTTGCACTTATAGGATATCCCAAAAGAAATATTGATGAGAACGAATATAAATATGAGAAACTCCACTTGATTTATGCGGATGGAATTTTACCACCAAAATTTATTAACGATGTAGAACTTTTAAACATATTAAGACAGCATAAATCTGACAAAAGGCTTGTTCCAAATAAGATAGACAAAATGGATAAGAAAGAAATTAAAAATATGCAATCGCTAATAAAAGATTGGTTGAATTGGAAAACAGGGAAAACAACTGTTGAATCTATTTCAGATTTATTTGAGAAAGGAGTAACAGAGCAGACGAAACCGAAAGTAAAAAAAATAGAAGATATTTATAAAGAAGAAAATTTTGATTTAATAACCTGGTTTGTGATTTCTAAAGATTAAAAAATTAAAATAAAACATGAACGCATAAATGTTAGACATAAATGATTTAACATCAGGAATATTAAAATGTGCATACAAAGTTCACTCTGAACTTGGACCTGGACTTTTAGAAAGTGCTTATGAAGAGTGTTTATTTTATGAACTTGAACAGGCAGGATTTCGTGTTGAGAAGCAGAAGACATTACCTTTGGTTTACCACGATGTTAAATTAGATGCAGGATATAGAATTGATTTATTAGTTGAAAATAAAGTTGTGTTTGAAATTAAAGCTGTTGCATGTTTCAATGATGTTCATCTTGCACAAGTTTTGACTTATCTTAAACTATCTAAATGCAAAATCGGTTTACTCATAAATTTTAATGTTAAATCACTTAAAAACGGAATTAAAAGAGTAATTTATTAATTACTCTGTGTGACTCAGTGAAAACCTCTGTGCGACTTTGTGGTAAAAAATACTTAACCACAGAGTATCGCAGAGTAAGGCACAGAGTTTCACAGAGAGAAAAAAAACTATAAAGGATTTTTATTATAAATCAAGAAGGAATATGAACCTACAAATTTTTAACAAAGAGAATCTTTTTAATTCATCTAATAATTTGTTCGAGCAGCTCGGAATTAAACTTAACTCCAGTACAAGCGAAAATATTCCAATCAAAGATGTCCTTAAAAATCATTACAAGGAAAACAATACTTTTAATTCCATCGGCAATACTTATTTTATTGGAATTATTGATGATTCAATATTTAAAGAAACTGGTATGTTCGATGAAAATTATTCTTTCAGCGATGCACTTGAGCAATCAGAAATAAATTATAATGGTTTAATGCTTTTTGCAATTGAATTAAATAAAATTCCGACAAGAACTGAAATTTCCGATATTACACGAGCATTCAACCGAGTCAGCAAAAAAATGCCCGTTGCTGTTCTATTAAAATATTTTATTGATAATGAAGCGGTTATCTCTTTTGCTATAAGCGAAAGAATGTCCTACCACCAATCTTGGCGTGCTGGGGATAAGGTTGGTAAAATTACAATGTTAAAAGATATTAAAATAAATAAAACACATTCGGCTCATTTAAAAATACTTAGTGGTTTATCTATTTTAAATCAAAGACCTCCTATTCGTTCTTATAATGACCTACATAAATTTTGGCAACACGCTTTTTCAATTCAAGCATTAAATGAGAAATTTTATACTGATTTACAGGAATGGTTCTATTTTGCAGCACAAAATATTGAGCTTCCATTTAAACCTGATTATATTAATGAGAAAGAAAATATAAAAAATTTTCTTGTTCGTTTACTTGCGAGAATAATGTTTTGTTGGTTCGTAAAGGAAAAAGGATTAATCAAATCTGAATTATTAGAAATAATAGATTGGAACGGCAGAAAGTATCTTTTAACAAATGATATTGATGATAAAAATTTTCTATTTAGTAACTCATATTATAGAGGAATTCTACAAAATATTTTTTTTAATGCGCTTAATAAAAAAGATAAAAAATCAATTAAAGATTTCAAATGGCTAAAATATTTAAATTCTAATTTTAATATTGAATGGTTGCTAAAAATACCGTATTTAAATGGTGGCATTTTTGATAAATTGGAAGAAGATAACACAAAAGAAAGTATTGAAGATTCTGTAATAAAAATACCAAACTACTTATTCTATGGCATCGAGAAAGAAGAAGAGATAGTTACAGGGCGAAGAAGAAATATAAAAAATATAAAGCATAAAGGATTAAATTGTATTTTAAATGATTATAAATTTACACTTGACGAAAACACACCTTTTGAAGAAGATATTGCACTAGATCCGGAAATGCTCGGATTAGTTTTTGAAAATTTACTTGCCGAATTAGATCCTAATCTGGAAGAGAACACAAAAAGAAGTATTAGAAAACTAACCGGAAGTTATTATACTCCTAGAAAGATCATTTACGAAATGGTAAATGATAGTTTATTTCTTTATCTCAATAAATTTATTCAAGAAAAATATAAAGATTTACCAAACAATAAACAAAAAATTAATGATTTAATTTATTTTAACAAATTTGAAGATGATGATTCTACTTTCTCGGAAGCAGTAGTTGACTCATTAGATAAATTTAAAATTCTTGATCCAGCCTGCGGTTCGGGTGCTTTTCCAATGGGTATGTTGAATCGGATAGTAGAGATATTAAAAACAGTTGATTGTAAAAATGAAAGATGGATAAATATAAAACTCAGGAATGTTGATTCAGCACAACAAAATGAATTTAAAAAAGTTTTAACAATTCATCTCGATGATTATAGTCGTAAGTTAGGTATTATTAGAGATAGTATTTATGCTATTGATATTCAACCAATGGCAGTTCAAATTACCAAACTGCGATTTTTTATTTCTTTACTTATAGACCAAAAAACAGAAAATATTATTACTCCAATGCCGAACATTGAAACAAAAATAATATGTGCCGATAGTTTGAAAAACATACATTCCGACTTCTTTAATGAAGAAGCAATAAAAAAACTTACGGAAGCAAGAAATATTTATTATCGACCTGATTTAACACAAGAAGAAAGGAATAGAATTACAGATGAAATAGTTATTATTCTAAATGATGCTTTCCCTGATTTTCATAAAGATGTAACAGGTAAAAATCAACCGGTTAGGAATAAAGAACTTTTAAAAAAATGGTTTAAAGAAGCAGCCATCTCTGCTCCATTTTTTAACTTAGAATTTTTCTATCCCGAATTAAAAGAACAAGGTGGTTTTGATTGTATTATTGGGAATCCACCTTATGGAGGGAATAAAGTTACTGATGATGTACGAAATTCATTAGATATTGAGAGTAAGGATCCATACGGTGCGTTTATTGCTCGATTTCTTAATAATTATGATAAACCAACACCATTAAAACACGGTGGTGTACTGGCTTTTATAGTTAGTGATACTTTTATGACTATTAAAAGTCACTTAAAACTTCGAAAACATTTAATGCAAAATTATATCCATAAAATGGTTCGTGTCCATCCGGATACTTTCAGAGCAACCGTAAATACTGTAATTATGGTTGCTGAACGTAATACAAAAAGAGAGTTTAATGAAGAACATATATGCTTAATGGCTGATCTAACTAATATAAGCATTCACGAAAATTATGAGAGATTTATACAAATACTAAACCTTACCAAAGTTGATGAATTTGACACGGATAAAAAGAATATTAGTAATGAACAATTCGCAATATATAATTTTCCACAGTCACTTATTAAAACTAATAGTAATTTACCTTTCTTTGTTGCAAGTCCTAAACTATTTTCGCTTATGAATGATTCCGGACCTGATTTAAAAAAGGAATGGAGAGAGATATCTGGTGTTAAAATATTGAATAGAAATTTGAAAATCAATAATAAAATTTTAGGAATCGTGAAATTAGGTGATGTTGAAAAAATCGCAAAAGGCATGGATAGTTGTATAAAGTATGTTTTTAGATCCGATAATAATGTACCAATCATTAGAACACACTATAAAATTGTTGATAAACAAAAAATTAGAAGCAAACACGAAATAACAATACTTACAGAAAAGGAGAAATTAAATGGTGTATCTGAGAAAGATTTTATTATACCATTTAATAAAGGAGCTAGTTCAGATAGTTCTGATGGATGGTTACCAAATTATTATGTTCCAATAGAATATTATATTGATTGGTCTACAAAAGCTGTAGATGAGCACTACCACCGAAATAAAAATTTATATTTTTTGGACGGCTTGACTTTCTCATTTCGCGGAGAATATTCACCTACGTTTAGATTAAAAAACATAGGCCCATTTGATGCGAATAGTTCATTCATTGGAACAAGAAATTTTGATCCTATTATATTACTTGGTGTATTGTGTTCAAAATTTATTAGGTACATTTTTAATGTCTACATACAACATACGATTGCTTCTGATATTGATAAAATTAAAGAAATTCCAATAAAATTAACACTTAGTAATAATAATATTTTAAATAAAATGATATTAGATATAATTGATAAACAAAAAAGTACTTCAAGATATGACTATTCTAGTTATGAACAGATTGAAGTTGATAAAATAATTTACGATGAATACGGTCTCAATATGGAAGATGTTCAAGAAGTAGAAAATTGGTATGCACGCAGATATCCAAAACTTGTTTCAGCCCAGAAGTCAAATCTACGGGCACTTGGTAAAAGCGATGATTATTTAGTTTTATATGGTTTAAGGTAAAATTTATGAAATATTGGGTTGTAAAATTTGCACCTTTCCGTTATTCTTGGTCGGATATATTGCTCAATGGAAAATTTGAAATTTATTCTGTAAGAAATATTCAAGCTTGTAATAATCTAAAGCAAATGAAAGTAGATGATAAAGTACTTTTTTATCATAGTCAAATTGAAAAACAAATCATGGGTATTATGAAAGTAATAGAAGAAGCTCATAAGGATAAAACTACTGCTAATAACAGATGGGTCTCTGTAACTTATGAACCTATTGAAAGTTTTAATAAACCTGTTTCATTAAATGAAATAAAAAACACAAATGAATTAGCGGACATTGGTTTAATAAGACAACCTCGACTTTCTGTTATGCCTATTAAAAAGGAATATTTTGATATTATTGTTAAGAAAGGTACAAAAATAATTTAATCAATTGAATAATATTAGGGATATCAAATGATTTTTTTAAATATTTGGCAGGATTTTTTTGGTGTATCAAATGATACCGTATTCACCGTATTTACAACTTTATCTATATTTTTTCTTGGTTTGATAATTAAATGGTGTTATTCTAAATACAAGAAAACGAAAAAAAATAAAAATATTAAAAAATTTATTATTGCTCAATTAGAGGTATTATCAAAAACCTCAATATTACAAAGAGATAAGTTTATTGAATATAAAAATAAACTGAGAGAAGAAAGAATACAAAATATAGAATTAGTGAAAGTTGCAAATTTAAATACAAGATATATTCGTGATATTAAATTTGACCAAATTTTTGAAGTACTTGTACTATCATACAAAAACAAAAAAAGAAATAATCTCGAAAATTTTAACAAGTTAGTTAAACAACTTGATTTGCTTGATGGCATAATTAATTTATCTTATGATGCTTTTATCAATACACATAATCTTTTATCTAGTTATGAAAATAAATGGAATAAAAACATTGAAGAAATTGGTGACTTCCACGATAAGTTGCTTAATGATATGACTTATAAGAACATAGACCCAAGGACAGATCCATTTTTAAAAGAATTCTATTCAATATATCACGATTGGACAAAAATGGATCATAGACTCGATATGTACATTGCTATAGATTCGATTATAAATCCTATTTTGGAAAAAGCACGTGCTACACAACCGAATACTTTTGCTACTTACATTTTAAGAAATCTCTTAAGTTGTATTGATGCTTTTTCTAATCATAAAAATTTAAGAGAAATTATTATTAAGGAATTTGATAATTTTTCAACACAATTAGAAACAATAGCAAAAGATTTTTCGGAAATTAAAAATAATATATAATTTCAACGTTTTGTTATTACTTCACCACCATAAAAGTAATAGCCCCTGGTATAGAGAAAATAACATCAGAAAAAGAATATGAAAATATAGAGGTATAAACTCTGTGTGTCTCTGTGAAAAACTCTGTGCGACTCTCCCGCCAAGTCGGGACAGGTGTGGTAAAAAAAAACTTTACCACCGAGTATCGCGGAGTAAAGCATAAAGAAGTATAAACGATGCAGAGGTAAAAATAATAGACCCGGATATATAGAAAATAATATCAGAAAAGGAATATGAAAATATAGACATATAACCTCTGCGTAACTCTGCGTCCAACTTTGTGCCCTTTGCGGTAAAAAAAACTTAAGCGGACCTTTCCCTACTTGGCGGGTGAGTTTCGCAAATTAAGTAGCAAATAAAAAAATGTAAGGAAAAGAATATGGTTTGCTGTAGGTAAAATAAAAAAGAAACCCCGAATTTCTTCAGGGGCAAACTAATGATACTATCATTAGCGCTGTAAAAATCTGTTGCAAAAATAACTACCATTATAATAATATAAAAATTATTTTCATTAAGATTGTTTTATTTAAGATACATTACGATAAAAATAAAATTTAAAGGAATTAGTTTGAAATATTTAATTTCATATTCACACAAAATTTACTAACTTTACATTATGAAAATGGAAATTAATGTAAACACAGATATTTTAGTTTGGGCAATAGAGCGTGCAGGTTACAATTTAGAGGAGATATCTTTAAAAGTGCCTAATATCTTTTCTTGGATTAGTGGAGATAAAAAACCAACGTTAAAGCAGTTAGAAAAGTTTGCTCAAAAAACCTATTTACCTTTCGGTTATCTATTTTTGGATAACCCACCCATTGAAAAAAATCCAATTCCATTTTTTAGAACAGAGCAAGTTGGAGAACATAAAATAAGTTTAAATGTTTATGATTCTATCCTTATTGCTCAAGAAAGACAAGAATGGTTGGCGAACTATCTAAAAGAAAATGAATATCTACCATTGGATTTTGTAGGTAGATTTAAAAGCCACAGTGATATTAAGGAAATAGTAAAAGATATACGAACTACCCTAAATCTTTCTGATTCATGGGCAAGTGAATTTCCTAATTGGGAAAAAGCAAGAGAATATTTAACTCAAGTAATAGAAGAAGTCGGTGTAATAATAAGTTCTAGTAGTATAGTTGGTAATAATGTATATAGAAAAATTAAAGTAAATGAATGTAGGGGGTTTGTTTTAATTGACAATTATGTCCCTTTTATGTTTATCAATTCTTCTGATAGCAAATCTGCACAACTTTTTACAATTGCTCACGAAATAGCACATATTTGGATTGGTGAAAGTGCAGGTTTTGACTTTCGTAATCTTCAACCCGCTAATAATCATATCGAATTATTATGTAATAAAATTGCTGCCGAGCTTTTAGTACCTTCTGATCTATTAAAGAAAAAATGGGATGCTGAAAAAGGTATAGAATATTTAGCAAGAGAATTTAAAGTAAGTCAAATAGTTATCGCTCGCCGATTGCTTGATTTGAACAAATTGAATAAAAATGATTTTTTCAAATTTTACAATAACTATATTAACCTTGAAGTTCGTAGTAAAGAAACCGGTAATAACGGAGGCGATTTTTATAGTACTGCAAAAAAACGTCTCAATAAAAGATTTTTATATTTTGTTAATCAGGCAGTTAATGAAAGTAAACTTTTGATTAGGGACGCTTATCGTCTTACGGGTTTGCGAGGAGGCGCCTATAACAAATTGATAAAGGAGCATCTTCTCTAATGTCCATTTTCATACTTGATAGCAATTTTTTTATTCAAGCACATAGAATAAATTATCCTATTGATGTTGCATTAGGATTTTGGAATCTTGTCAAATCAATTTCTATTGAAGGTAAAATAATTAGTATTGATAAAGTAAAAAATGAAATTTATAAAAATGACGATGAGTTGAAAAAATGGACAGAGAACAACTTACCATCCGATTTTTTCAAAAACACGAACCAAGAAATTGTATTGGAGAACTATAAAAAAGTAATTCTTTGGGCTGATTCCAAAAAAGATTTTTATTTACAAAAGGCGGTAAATGATTTTTTTGAATCTGAAAACGCTGATCCTTGGTTGGTTGCCTTTGCTCTTTCTTTATCTGAGAACTGTTCTATTGTTACACATGAAATTAGCGAGCCAAATAGAAAGTCAAAAATTAAGATACCTGAAGTTTGTAATGCATTTAATGTTAATTATGTTAATACAATTCAAATGTTTAGGACGATAAATGTCACTTTTTAATTAACTCCAAAGACTTTTTATAATCCCCCTCCGAAAAGCAAACAAAAATCACTTTTTCAATAGTTTCGTCATTTTTCAAAAAATCTCTTACGGTTTTAATTGCTATTTGTGTTGCTCTTTCGAATGGAAATCTATAGACGCCAGTACTAATTGCCGGGAAGGCAATTGTCTTACAATCATTTTCGACCGCTAATTTTAATGAATTCCTATAACAATCGGCAAGTAATTCATCCTCGTTTTTATTACCACCATACCAGACAGGTCCTACAGTATGGATAACAAATTTAGCTGGTAAATTATAACCTTTAGTAATTTTTGCTTCACCTGTTTCGCAACCATTCAGTGTTTTGCATTCTGCCAATAATTCCGGACCGGCTGCACGGTGAATTGCTCCGTCAACACCTCCCCCACCCAATAGAGTCTTATTTGCCGCATTTACTATTGCATCGACCTTGACCGATGTTGTATCGCCAAGTAATATCTCAATTTTATTCATAAGAATATTATGGAAGAATTATTTAATAAGTTCAGCAACTTCCAATTCGTTTTCCGAGAGAGATTTTGGATGGTTTTTAATTATCTCTTGCAGATTTTTCATAAACCAGGTTTCCCCTAAACTATTTTCATTAGCAACATTCTTTAGCCATTCTAATTCCATCGGATCAATGTCCTTGTCTACAATTGCAGTTTTCATTCCATCTTTGATAAAACTTTCAGCAATTATTCTTTCTGAAAATTTCGGTGGTTCATCTCCCAGATAAGGATTATCCAACAATTCGTCAATTGCATTTTCGCAAAATACTTTTTCAAATCCTAAAGTTTTCCCCACTTTCATTATATATTTTTTTTCTTCAGCAGTAATTTTTTTGTCTTTTCCTATTAATAAAAGTAGTCCTTTGAAGTATTGGCTTTTATCTATTATTTCCCATTGCATATTTAAACTCGACAGATATTATTTGATTCTCAAATCTAAAATAGTAAAACAAATTTAATTAATAAATGAATAAATTTTTCACACAAGAAATAAAATTGCAACTCCGACAACAGCTAAAAAAGCACCCAAAATTGAAGCACTTGTCAGTTGCTCTTTATAGATGATTTTAACTAACGGCAACATTAGTATCGGAGGTGTAGCCATAATTGTTGAGGCAATTCCAACTTGTGTATTAGCAACGGAGATCAAACTAAAAGTTATTCCAAGAAATGGTCCGATTATCGAACCGATTAATGTAAAAAGCAATGCTTTTTTATCTTTTATAAATGTCTTAACAGCTTTTTGAATAATTTTTCTGTAAACAAAAAATGGGATAAGAACAAGAAATGAAATTACTATTCGGATAAATGCGGCAACAAAACCATTTATCTCACCTTCGTTGAATGCAACTTTTGCAAAGATCAAACCTACACCCTGCCCTAACGCTCCACCCATTGCATATAAGATACCTATCTTATTAATTTTTTCTGATTGCTTTGCTCCGACTTCTCTCTGAGTAATTACTATCCCAATTCCGAATATCGTAATTATTATTCCGATGATTCCGACAATGCTTAAAGATTCATCAAGGAAAAAATATGCTAAAACTGCCGCAATCGGCGGAGCTAACGCCATAAACAGCATACTGATTCTTGCACCAAGTATTTGAAATGCTTTGAATAAGCAACTATCACCAAAAACTAATCCAATAATTCCGCTGATAATTAAATTGATGTATTGAGTTGATGATAGATTAAACTCCAACTGGACAATTAAAATTACCAAGGAAAGTAAGACAATAGCAAAAAATAATCTTGTAATATTGACTAAAGCAGAACCGACTCTAATAGACGCTTCTGTAAAGACAATTGATGTACCTGACCAAAAAACTGCAGTTATAAGAGCTGCAAATTCACCCCAAAGTGGCATAAATCTTAAGATTTTTTATTAAATAATATTATAACATCGATATTTAAAAATACTTACTTAAATTTAAAAAACAATATCTTTTGATAAAATTTAATTTTTCACTACCTTTAAAACCAATTTTTTGGAAAATTCTATGATTTCAAGTATGACCGGTTTTGGGCGTGGAATAGTCAAACATAATGATTTGATTATTGATGCCGAAATTAAATCACTAAATAACAGATTTTTAGATTTAATCGTAAAATTACCGCCTGAATTTAACGGGCTCGAATATACTATCAGAAAAATAGTATCGGAAAATATTACAAGAGGAAAGGTTGTATTAAATATTAATATTAAAAATAATGAATTTAATCACGGATATTTGACTTTTAATCCGAACCAACTGAAGCAGGTAATTAAACTTGTAAATAATATTAAAAAGATTTCAAATGATAAAAGTACAATTGACTTAAATACTTTATTGAATTTCAAGGAATTATTTATATCTACCTCTATCCCTAATCCGCAGGATAATTACGATCTCATATTAAAAGCTGTTTTGTCTGCTGTTGATAATCTTAAAAAGATGAGATTGAAAGAGGGTAAAGAATTAAAAGCGGATTTTATTTTAAGAATAAAAAAAATTCAGAATTATGTAACCGAAATAGAAAAGAAAACTAGAAGTTCAATTAATGAATACTTTGAAAAAATCAAAGTTAGAAGCATTAAACTATTGGAACAACTAAAGCATAATGAAGACCTATTGAAGATGGAGTTAGCAATTCTAACTGAACGACATGATATAACCGAAGAATGTGTCCGATTAAAAAGTCATTTGAAAATGTTTTTAAGTACTCTAAACTCTCCTGACGAAATTGGTCGTAAACTAGATTTTATTAGTCAGGAAATGAACAGGGAAATAAATACTATCAACAGCAAAACTGTTTCTGCCGAGATAACAAAAAATGGCATCCTTATTAAAGAGGAATTAGAAAAAATAAGAGAGCAAATTCAAAATATAGAGTAAGATTTGAAAAGTTATAAACTCATTGTTTTTTCTGCGCCGAGCGGTTCAGGTAAAACAACTTTAGTAAAATATATATTAAATAAATTCCCTGATTTCGTTTTTTCTATTTCAGCCACCACTCGACCAAAAAGGGAAAATGAGGAAAATGGTGTAGAGTATTTTTTCCATTCAGAAAAGGAATTTGAAGAAAAAATAAAAAATAATGAATTTATTGAATGGGAAAGATTTTACGATTATTACTATGGAACTTTGAAAAGTTTTATTGAAGAAAAAATAGAACAAGAAAAAGTTGTTATATTTGAATTAGATGTAAAAGGTGCATTGAATTTTAAAAAAATTTATCCCGATTCAGTACTTGTTTTTATTTCACCACCTGATTTCGAAACTTTAGAAAAACGGTTGACCGAAAGAGCGACTGAATCAAAAATTGATTTGATTAAAAGACTTGAAAGGGCAAAATTAGAAATGTCATTTAAGGATAAATTTGATTATATTATTATGAACGATAATTTAGAGAAAGCAAAAAAAGAAATAATTGAAATAATTAAAAAAGAAATATAATATGGAGAATAAAATGAAATTAAAACCTGTAAATCTGGATACAATCCTTGAAAAAAGCGAAAGTGTGTATGAAGCTGCAATGATTTCAGCAAAAAGAGCTCGTCGTTTAATTGACGAAACCAAACTAGAGTATAACACATTAATAAATCAAATCATTATCAATCCTGAAGATGATCTTGAAGAAAAGCATAATCCTGAACAATTTAAAATCTCATTACAGTTTGAAAACAGACCAAAACCACATTTAGAGGCATTACGCGAATTAATAGAAGGTAAACTTTTATTCAAGTATCGAGATGATAAAGTAAAGCTATAAATAATTATTGATGGAAGAAAATATTAAAAATAAAATAATTGAATCTCTGGAAATCCAAAAATTGATTTTTGGAGAGGAATTATATTCCAGAATTGAATTAACTGAAAAGCCAATAGAAAAAAAAACTTCTTCCATTTTAACTACTGCTGAAAAAATAACGATTGAATCAAGTAGTAATTTATTCGCGGCTGAATTCGAAAATGCTCAAACACTTGATGAATTATTCAAACTAATTCACACTTGCCAAAAATGTTCACTTGGACAGACAAGGAAAAATTTTGTTTTTGGTGCCGGAAATCCAAATGCAAATGCAATGTTAATAGGTGAAGCACCAGGAGCTGATGAGGATGAACAAGGTGAACCTTTTGTTGGGCGTGCTGGACAACTACTAACAAAGATTTTGAGTGCAATTAATTTTCAGCGTGAAGATGTTTATATTGCGAATATTTTAAAGTGTCGTCCACCGAATAACAGGAATCCACTTCCAATCGAAATGGATACTTGCCGTCCTTACTTATTAAAGCAAATTGAATTAATTAAACCAAAAATCATTTTATGTCTTGGACTTGTTGCAGCTAACAATTTATTAAATAAGAATTCAACATTAGGCAATTTAAGAAACAATATTTACGAATTAAATGGAATTAAAGTACTGGTTACTTTTCATCCTGCAGCTTTACTGCGTAATCCTAATTGGAAAAAAGACTGCTGGATAGATGTCCAAAATTTCAGAAAACTATACGATGAATTAGTTAAGCAGAGCGATTAAAAATTGAAAGATGTAGATAAAATAAAAGATTCACCCCGACAACCACCCGCAGCGGTTGAGGTTGAGAAATATGTTCTCGGTGCAATGCTGCTCGAAGAAGAAGCTATATCAAAAGTCCTCGATATATTGAAACCCGAATGTTTTTATGATAGAAAAAACAGAATAATTTTTGAAGCAGTTTTTGGATTGTTTAATGCGAATGAACCTGTCGATACTATTTCTGTAATTGAGGAATTAAAGAAAGACGGAAAATTAACCTCAGCAGGTGGAGCTGGGTTTATCAGCAAATTAACAGAAGACATATCTTCAGCTGCCAACGTAGAGTATCACTCAAGAGTAGTTCTCGAAAAATGGATTTTACGTGAGTTGATTAGTACATCTTTAGAAATCGCCGGTTCTGCTTATGATGGAAGCGACGATGTGTTTGATATAGTTGATGCTGCCGAAGCCAGAATGATGAATATATCCCAGGAGGGATTAAAATCCTCTAGTCAGCCAATCGGTAAAATAATGATGGAAGCGCTGGAAATTATTGAAGCAGTACATTCACGAAAAGGAACAAGTTTATTCATTCCTTCCGGTTATAAAGAACTTGATAATATTATTGCGGGATTTCACAAATCCGATCTGATAGTTATAGCAGGTAGACCTGCGATGGGTAAAACTGCCTTTGCATTGTCTGTTGCACGAAATATTGCAATAGAGCAAAAACTACCCATTGCATTTTTCAGTCTGGAGATGTCCGATGTTCAATTAGTTACCCGTATTCTCGCTGGTGAGCTGAAAATGAATGCACATAATTTAAGAACAGGTAAATTCAAGAAAGAAGAATATAAAAATAAAATTGTCGCGGTTACGAAAAAATTAACCGATGCACCAATTTATATTGATGATACACCATCACTTAATGTTATGCAACTTAAAGCAAGAGCAAGAAGGTTAAAAGCCGAGAAAAAAATTGAACTTGTTATAGTTGACTATCTTCAATTTATGAATCCTACACAGCAAAAGATGGACAGTAGAGAAAGAGAAATTTCTTTAATTTCCCGTTCATTGAAAACTCTTGCAAAAGAACTTAATATACCTGTAATTGCATTATCCCAATTGAGCCGTGCAACAGAAACTGAAAGAAAAGACCGCAGACCAATGTTATCTCATTTACGAGAATCAGGAGCAATTGAACAAGACGCAGACGTTGTAATGTTTTTATACAGACCAGAAGTCTACGGAATTGATAATTTTTCCGATGATAGCACTTCAACAGAAGGTATTGCTGAAGTTATTGTTGCAAAACAGAGAAATGGACCTATTGGCGAAATTCGTCTCAAATTTATCAAGGAATTTGCTCGTTTCGAAAATCTTGAACTTCAGCTGAAGGAAATACCAATGACCAATATACCCAAAGGATTAAAGGAGGATGATTTTCCATTTGACTAATTAATTTTTTTTTCAAATAAAAAGAGGCCAAAATGAAAAAATTATTTATCATACTAACAGCTCTATCTTTTATGTTTGTCGCTTGTGATAAAGATAAAAAAGACACACCCAACGATGAAAACACTCCTCACGAACAAACCCAAAGTGATGATGAGAATCTAAATGAATATGACACACAAGGTAATAACGGTGACGACACAAATGTTCCACAAAATGCAAAATATGACTGGGAAGAAATTAATTTGTATTGTTCTGAAGCAGGGATTAATATTTCCTCATCAGAATTAGATAACGATGACCCTTATGCATTCGGACCTTATGGTGTGCATAATTTATTTGACAACGATCTGACAAAATGCTGGGCAGAAGGCGTTTCAGGAAGTGGTATCGGTGAGTATTTTATTTTTGGCATTGAAGAAGGCGTAACAAAATTACGCATTGCTAATGGATATCATAAATCAAAATCTTTATATGAGAACAACAATAGAGTAAAAAAGTTCAAAGCAACAATTTATGTGGGTATTGAAAATTATTTTAAGATGACTGAATTATATTGTTTTTACAATAGCGTGAAATATGATCAAGAATTTACAATTAGCTTACCCGACGAAATGAAGACACACGAAGTTATGTTTCCTGTTGATTGGGAAGAATTAATTGCATTCCGCGAAGCCGTTATTGAGGATTACATGGGAGATTATAGCGATCCTACGAAAGGTGAAATTACTGTTTGGTTCTTACTTAAACTTGAAATTGCTGATATTTACAAGGGTAAAAAACATGATGACACTTGTGTCTCCGATGTATGGGTAGAATATTAATTAATGTGTGTTTAAAATTGAAAATTAAATTATTTTTAGTATTAACAATTTTTTATTTTCCTCGTGATTTGAGTTTAAATATTTCTCCAAACACAAATCCAAATTACGAGGAAATTCTATTATTCTGTTCAAATACTAATCCTTACATAGCATCGTCTGAATATGGGAATGAAGACATTCGTGGTTTCGGACCATACGGACCTCATAATTTATTCGATAAAAATCCTTCCACCTGCTGGACAGAAGGTTCAAACAACAAAGGGATTAATGAATATGTGTTTTGCGGGCTTCCTGAAAATTCACAAAAACTTCATTTCAGAAACGGTAACTGCAAAAGTCAAAGCGAATTCAGAAAGTCCAACAGGTGCAGAGAAATATCAGTTCAAATTTATATTGCTGCACATATTCTTGGAAATGAGATAGAAGCCTTTTGTGTTTATGAAGGAATTAAATACGAAACAAAAATCTTTGCTGTAAAAGATACAAAAGATATACAGATATTCGACTTGAATATTGATTGGAGCAAATTAATCCAAAATAAAAATTCACTTTTGTCAAACTATATAAAGTTATATGAGCTGATTGATCCAAGCGAAGCAATGGCTCTTTTCCTCGTAAAAATCCAAATTACCGATATCTATTCAGATACAGGAACTATCGGAACAAGCATTTCAGATATTTGGTTTTCTAAGTAAATAAAATACTTAGTCTATAAATCATCACTAACTGGTGGTGTTTTAATCCCAACAAAAAGACTACTGTAATTGGACGTTTTCCAAATCCCTTTATCGTTCTTTTTCATTATTATTGGACGTGGACTATCCGCACCGGAACATTCAATAAATAATTTAATTTCAGTTTCGCTAATTTGACTATAAGGATTTGTTGATAATTTTATTTGATAAGGTTTTGATGGTAAAACATATCCATCGGTGAATGTTGTATTTAATAAATAAGAGTTGGCCAGATAAGGTCTTGGCTGCAAATAATTCTGAACCATATAAGTAAAAGATTTATCAGGCTTAAAACCCTTATATCCTGAATTATCTTCAACAAGATTATTTCTGTCCAGAGCTATAGTAAAAGCTTGGATACCAAGTTCTGCATTTTGAACATACATTAACATTGCAACAACAAATACTGAGGCCCCACCTTGAGGTGTAACGGATAATTCGTCTCTTAAACTTGTAAAACTTTCGATACTTGTTGGAACATCTGAAATTTCAACAGTATATACTTCGTTATTTTGAGAAAAGGAAATAGTACATACAAATAATGATACTAAGAAAATTAATTTTTTCATCTTTTAAACCTCTTTTTGTTAAATAAAATTATTTGCATTTAAAATATAAGATTTTTTTATGTTTTTTTCAGTAATGACAGGATTAAAACAAATCTGCTTCATTAAATATATTTAAATAATTCTCATTTTCTTATTGATATTATAAAAATTTGGATGTAATTTTACAATGCATCTTAAATATTTTCACTTACGAGCAGGAACCCGGACAATTTCCCCCAGTCTGGGTTCTTGTGTTTATATAGAATTTATTCTATTTCTAAAAATTAAAGTATTTTTCACATTATTTGTTAATTCTGTCAATTATATTCCTTTATTCATTTAATATACAAATTTTGTTATTTTTTGCATACAAATTTTGGGATTTAATAATTCATAATAAAAAAGGTTGCTCTTTTAAGATAACCCGGATTAAAATAAATAATATTTTACCCAAGGAGGATTTATGAATAACGGAATTCAATTGTTGAAATCATTATTTAATCAAAAAATTTTTTTCTTTTTACTCTTTGTGATTATATTTTTATCAGGATGTGCAGATGCTATTGATTTATCAAATTGTGTTAAAGATGATGTATATGGATTCTGGGGTGGTTTGTGGCATGGAATAATTGCTCCTTTCAGTTTTATTGTTTCGCTTTTCGATTCTGAAACTGTTATGTATGCCTGTAACAACAACGGTGGCTGGTACGATCTCGGATTTGTTCTTGGAGCTGGAATTCTTTTTGGTGGAGGTTGCAAGGCAACTTGTAAAAGGTGAAAATATTTGTAAAACGAATATGAACAGAAATACTTTAACCAATATTTAATATTGCATTTTACAATTGTAAATTATTTCATATTTTTGAACACATAAAATAATAATTTAATTATTAACCAAATTAAAGGAGAATTACAATGAAGAATTACCTTCAAATGTTGCTTGTTCTTATTCTTGCAATGTTTTTAATTGTTGCTTGTGGCGACAAGAAAGAAAATCCAGAAATGGATGATGACAATCCAGAAATAGAAAATACTGATAAGGATTTACCTACTGAATTTTCTGCTAGTGGCGATTTTAAGGACATGTTAGAAGAATACGAAGAAATTATGGATGAATATGTTGAAGTACTTAAATCAAAAGATTATGTAAAAGCTGCAGACCTTGCAGAGAAAACAATGAAATGGGCTGAGAAATGGGAAGAAGCTACAAAGGATCTTGATTGGGAAGAAAACCAAGAGCTTTGGAAAGAGTTTGAAAGGTTAAGCGAAAAATACAATAAAGCTCTAAGTGAACTTGATTATCAATAATTAAATTTTTAAAAGCCACCTCCATAAGCGGTGGTTTTTTTATATTGAAAAATACAAAGCAGAAAAGAATACAGAAAATAACAATACCCAGATTCCGCATAATTTAATCGTCTCAATAATTGTTGTCTTTAGCAAATATTTAGCAATTGGTAAAGTCACTAAAAAACTTAAAACCAAATTTAAAAACATAGCTCCCAAAATTCCTGCTTCAGGTGGATATTTCGATTCGTTATATTCCCATAATATTATTAAAACTATAAAAACCATCGCACAAACAAAAAATGCATTTAAGTAATTTATTTTTTTCTCTCTGAGAAATAATTTTCGTGATAATAAAATCATCGCTCCGCCAAATAGCGAGCTAATCAGAATAATTATTACAAGTAGAACAAAATTAACTGTAAGAAATTCTTTCATAGTTTATATTAAAAATATTGTTATTAATGCAAGTTATTTAATTATTGACTTTTTTCAAAATCATAAATATTCGTAAATTTAAATTGTAATAAATAATTTTTACAAATTGGAGAAAATATGAAATTTAAAAGTATTGTCATTTGTTCATTTCTATTTGTTTTTTCTTGTATGTTCGGACAGATACGCGAAATTGATTATGTAGAATTTGACCTTGATAATGGTCTACATGTAATTTTACATCAAGACAATTCAGTTCCACTTGTTGCTATTAATGTTCTCTATCACGTCGGATCAAAAAATGAGAAAGCAGACCGAACAGGTTTTGCACATTTTTTTGAGCATTTAATGTTCGAAGGTTCAGAAAACATTGCTCGAGGTGATTACGCTAAAATTTGTGAGGCTGCTGGAGGTCAAAATAATGCTTATACTTCTTTTGACCAAACTGTTTATCACGAATTACTTCCTTCGAATCAACTTGAATTAGGTTTGTGGCTCGAATCGGAAAGAATGCTTCACTTAAAAATTGATGAAATTGGTGTTGAAACACAAAGAAGTGTTGTTAAGGAAGAGAGAAAGCAAAATTATGATAATCAACCTTATGGCTCACTTCTAGAAGAAATATTTAACCATGCTTACAAAGTACATCCATACCGTTGGGTGCCTATTGGTTCTATTCAATACATTGACGAAGCTAAACTTGAAGAATTTATGGAATTTTATAAAACTTTCTATGTCCCTAATAATGCTACTTTGTCAATCGCAGGTGATATTGACATTGATAAAACAAAGGATTTAGTTAAAATGTATTTCGGTGATATTCCAAAAGGCACAAAAGATATTTACCGTCCAACAGAAGTTGAACCTGAACAAACTGTAGAAATCCGCGATACTGTATATGATAACATTCAACTTCCTGCTGTTATTCTTGCTTATCATATGCCAAAACAAGGAAGTGAAGATTATTATGCTCTTGATATGTTAACTAAAATTTTATCTGGTGGTCAAAGTGCCAGATTATATAAAGAACTTGTCGATAAACAACAACTCTCATTACAGGTAGCTTCAATTCCACTGGCGTTGGAAGATCCCGGTTTATTTATAGTTTTTGGTCTACCAAATGTGGGGATAGATCCTTTAATGCTTGAAGAAGCAATTAATATCGAACTTGAAAAAGTTAAAACTGATTTAGTGGATGAGAAAGAATTTCAAAAAATTCAAAATCAGATAGAAAGTCAATTCGTTAGCAGTAATTCATCTGTAGCCGGTATTGCAGGAAGCCTTGCTAATTATCACGTTTTCTTTGGAGATGCAAATTTAATTAATACAGAGATTGAAAGATATATGAAAGTTACTCGAGAGGATTTGAAAAATGTAGCAATTAAATATCTCGTAAAAAATAACAGAGTCGTTTTATATTATTTACCAAAAATATAATAATTTTAAAGTAACTTTTTATATAAGGAGAAAAATAAAATGAAAAATAAAAATATTTTAATGATTGTTTTTATCTTTTTGTCAATATCTGTTTTTGGACAAATTGATAGGACAAAACAGCCCACACCGGGACCTGCACCGGAAATTAAAATTGGTGATTATGAATCTTTTCAGCTTGATAATGGACTGAAAGTATTTGTTATTGAGGATAATAAACAACCAACCGTTGGTGTATACCTAATAGAAGATAGAGATCCAATCCTCGAAGGTGAATATGCTGGTTATGTTTCTATTGCTGGACAACTTATGATGACTGGAACGAAAACCCGAACTAAAGCCCAGATCGATGAAGAGATTGATTTTATAGGTGGTTATCTTTATACATATCCTTCAGGAGCTTATGTATATGGTTTGAAGAAACATAGTGAAAAATTGTTTGAGTTACTTGCTGATGTAGTTTTAAATCCAATCTTTCCGCAAGAAGAATTGGATAAATTAAAAAAGCAGACTTTATCAGGATTAGCAGTTCAAAAAAATCAACCGGGCTATATTGTACAGAACGTTAGAAAGGTAATTCTTTATGGAAAAGATCATCCGTATGGCGAAATTCAAACAGAGGAAACAATTACAAAAATAACAGTTGATAAATGTAAAGAATTTTACAACACATATTTTTCACCGAACATTTCGCTTGTTGCTATAGTGGGAGATATTACTAAAGATGAAGCAAAAGATTTAATGCAAAAATATTTTGGTAATTGGCAGAAAAGGGATGTTCCGAAATTAGATTATAAAAAAGTAAAAGCGCCTCTCGTTCGTAAAGTTTGCATAGTTGATAGGCCAAATTCTGTTCAATCTTCTATCCGTGTATGTCAACCAGTTGATTTATTGATAGGAAGTGAAGATGTAATCAAAGCAGATGTGATGAACGAAATTCTTGGTGGAGGATTATTCTCTGCAAGGTTAATTTCAAATATTCGTGAAGATAAGGGATTTTCCTATGGAGCATATTCTAGTCTAGCTGCAGATAAATTAGTCGGACATTTTACTGCTTCTTGCGAAACAAGTAACGAAACTACTGATAGCACCATTACGGAATTCCTAACAGAAATGAAAAGGATTAGAGATGAGAAAGTAACAGACAACGAATTACAAACGATAAAAAATTTTATGAATGGAAGTTTTGCGCGTTCGCTCGAGCAATCAGAAACGATTGCAAATTTTGCTTTGACAATCGAACGTTATAATCTTCCAAAGGATTATTATAAAAATTATTTGAAAAATCTTGAAGCAGTCACAATTGATGATGTTCATCAAATGGCAAATAAGTATCTCAATCCGAATAAAGTATATGTTGTTGTTGTAGGCAAAGCTGAAGAGATAGCTGATAACTTAAAACAATTTAGTGTTAGCGGAAAAATTGACTACTACGATATCTACGGTGAGAAAGTTGATATTTCATTAAAACCCGTTCCTGAAGGCGTTACTGTTGAAACTGTGCTAGATAAGTATATCAATGCTATTGGTGGAAAAGAAAAGATGCTTTCGGTTGAAGATGTTACAATTAAAATGACTGCAGAAACTCAGGGAATGAAAATCACAATTACAAATTATAGTAAAATCGATAACAAAGCATTGATCCTTGTTGACATCGGTGGAATGGGAACAATAAAAACTTCTTTCGACGGCATTGCAGGAAAAATGAGTGGGATGGGACAAGAAAAAATCTTCTCGGGTGCCGAGTTGGAATATTACAACATTAAAAACAGATTTGATATTCTATTTGAATATGAAAAATACGGTGTGAAGAATGAATTATTAGGAATTGAAAATGTCAGCGGAGTTGATGCATATAAAGTTGTAACGACCTATCCTGGTGATTTTAAGGAAACCGTATATTTTAATTGCGATACAGGATTGAAGATAAAAGAAATTACATCTGAAAGTGAAGTTAAATATGATGATTATCAAGAAGTTAACGGTATAAAATATCCACACAAGATATCTCAGCAGATGGGCCAAATGGTAATTGACTTATCCGTTGAGTCGGTTGAAACTAATAAAGGATTGGATGATTCATTATTCAAAGTTGAATAAATTATTTTTCAATATTATGGGCGTCCTACCAAGACGCCTTTTTTACCTTTATGAAAACTGATATGAAATATTGGTTTGCTTTTTATACAATGTCGAGGCACGAGTTTAAGGTTGCCAAGCGGATTGAAGAAAAAAATATTGAAGTATATTTACCAACTATTTTTTCTCTCAGGCAATGGAGTGACAGAATAAAAAAAATTACTGTTCCTTTATTAAAGAATTATGTGTTGATAAATGGAACTGAAAAGGAAAGATTGAATACCATTCAAACAGAAGGAGTAATCACGTGTGTTTCGTTTCAAGGGAAACCTGCTATTATTCCTAACCAGCAAATTGAAAACATTAAAAAGGCATTGGAATTTGAGAGAGAAAAAGTTGAAGTAAAAGATGGATTCGTCAAAGGTGAAAAAATAATCATTGCTGCAGGTCCTTTTGTTGGTGTCCAAGGAATTGTATACTTTAATGAAAAGAATGAAAAAAAATTAGCAATAACAATTGATATATTGAATCGTTCGGTAATTGTAACATTGCCACAGGAATCGGTTATAAAAATTTTATAAAATATTTTGAGTGTGTTTATGCTTGCAAAACAAAAATCATTAAAAGATATTTCTGTAAATGAGAAAGTTGATCATTATTTATTGCTAAACAAAATTGAAATTAAATTGACTAAAACAAATAAAGAATATCTGGATTTAGAGTTTAGGGATAAATCCTCTTTTATTGTCGGTAGGATGTGGGATAATATTGACACTATTAAAAACATCACGAAAGAAGGAGATATTGTAAAGGTCTATGGGACTATTGAGAAATATCAAGAGCAATTACAAATTAAAGTAGATAAAATAAAACTAACATTAGTAAAAGATAATATTTCAATTGAAGATTTCTTACCTCGAAGCGAAAGAGATTTTGACGAAATGATAAAAGAATTAGACAATTTAATTGATTCCCTGAAAAATGAATATTTGAGAAATCTGACTAAGTCTTTACTAAAAGGCAAAAATTTGGAAAATTTTTTACGTATGCCTGCTGGTAAGTCTTGGCATCATGCATATATTCACGGACTTCTTGAGCATACTCTTGAGGTAGCAAAATTATGTGATGTTATGCATTCATTTCATCCTGACTTGAATCGTGATTTAATGATTACCGGTGCTTTACTTCACGATTACGGGAAAGTATTTGAATTGCAATATAAACCAACTTTTGATTATACAGATAAAGGAAAATTAATGGGGCATATAGTAATTGTATCAATAGAAATAGAAAAAGCAACTGAAAAAATTCCGAACTTTCCTGAAGAATTGAAAAATCAAATTCAACATTTAGTTTTAAGTCATCAAGGTAAATTAGAGCAAGCTTCACCAGTCGAACCTAAGATGGCTGAGGCAATTGCACTTTACTATGCTGATGAATTAAGTGCCAAGACAAATGCATATAAAAATATAATCAAGGAATATAATAAAGAAAAAGGAGGATGGACTAATTTCGTGAAATTAGCTAACACATATTTTTATATTTCACCTAAAGAAACTAATGGAGATTATAAAGAATCGTTATTTGAGGAATAAAATTTAAGGGGCAATATGCCCCTTAAGGAATGAAAAATATATATTTATCCACCCATTAGAAAACTCAAAAGAATACCAGCCGCAACTGCTGAACCAATGACACCTGCAACATTTGGAGCCATAGCGTGCATCAGTAAATAATTTGATGGATCTTCTTTCTGCCCCATCATATGAGCAACTCTTGCACTGTCAGGAACTGCAGAAACACCAGCAGCACCTATCATTGGATTAATTTTGTTGCCTTCTTTTAAGAACAAATTCATAACTTTAGCAAATATAACCCCACCTGCAGTTGCGATCATAAATGATATCGCACCCAGAATGAATATAAATATTGATTGCGGTGTTAAAAATGTTGTTGCTTGCGTTGATGCACCGACCGTAACACCTAATATTATTGTAACAATATCAATGAGTGATTTACTTGCTGTATCACTTAATCGCTTAGTTACGCCCGATTCTTTTAAAATATTTCCAAAGAAAAGCATTCCAAGAAGTGGAAGACCACCTGGCGAAATCAAACAAGTCAATAGTAATCCAATTATAGGAAAAATGATTTTTTCTCTTCTTGAAACAGAGCGAGGAGGTTTCATCTTCATTAATCGCTCTTTTTTGGTAGTCAGTAATTTTATTATGGGTGGTTGAATTAGTGGAACTAAAGCCATGTAGGAATATGCAGCAATTGCAATAGCTCCTATCAATTCAGGTGCTAATCTTGATGCTAAAAATATAGCAGTAGGTCCATCAGCTCCACCAATTATTCCTATTGCAGCAGATTGTGGTAGAGTAAATCCCAATGTTAATGCAGCCATTAAAGTAAGGAAAATTCCTACTTGAGCAGCAGCACCTAACAATAATAATTTTGGATTTGATAATAGAGCCGAAAAATCAGTCATCGCACCAATACCAAGAAATATTAGTGGTGGATATATTCCTTTTACAACTCCAAAATATAAATAATTCAACACGCTCCCTTCTTCATAAATTCCGAGTTGTAGACCGATATTTTCGAAGAAAGGCATATTCCCAATTAGGATACCAAAACCAATAGGAACAAGTAGTAATGGTTCGTATTCTTTTTTAATTGCAAGGAAAATAAAAATCAATCCAACAATAATCATAATTATATGACCAATGGTCATATGCGCAAAACCTGTGAATTTGATAAATTTATCTATATCATGAACAATGTTTTCCATTATCAACTCCCGATTTCAACTAATACATTTCCTTCGAGAACTGAATCCCCAACATTGACTTTAATATCAACGATTTTTCCCGCCTTATCTGCACGGATTGAGTTTTCCATCTTCATAGCTTCCATAACCATCAGGACATCACCGAACTTTACTTCATCTCCAACTTTAACCTTAACCTCAAGGATTACTCCTGGTAAAGGGGCTTTAATAGATCCTGCTCCTTTCTTTTCTTCAGGTTTGCTTGTTTTTATTTTATCACTCTCCCCTGTTGGAAAAACTTTGGAACGAGTTAGTACTGGTGTCTTTGCTATTTTGACTTCAGTTTGTATATCTATTTGATAAGGTGTACCATTTACTTCGATTTCTGCTTGATTGTTTTCTATTTTTATTATGTCTACTTCGTATTGATTTCCTCTTATCGCGAATTTATATTTTTTCATTTAATACCTCTTGGATTTTGTCTTAATCCATAAATTTTTGAACTCCATGGAGAATATGTCTTTTGAATCTTTTTAATTGTTATAACTGTATTTTCTAAATCGTGAATTTCTTCAAAATGTAAATGTAATGCTAGTGATATGGCAGCAGTTATATCACCGCTGATATCAAATCCTTTTTTTTCTGTCGGAACTTCAGCAGTTTTATTGAATTTACGTCTTAAATTAAAACTGATTATTTTTGTAAGACTTTTAAAAGCAATAAAAAGTAAAAGCAAAGCAATAAATACGACAGAATAACCAATAACGGTAAACACTATTCCATTGCTGTTCCATAGTTTTGAAAGATCAAAAGTAATTTCGCTAATATTGCTTGCTGTAATTGCAACAGTATCCTCAACAGACTCTAAAGTATCGCTTATTATCATGTTTAATGTATCCATTTAACCTCCACTTTATAACGGTATGTTAGAATGTTTCTTTGGAGGATTTATATCTTTCTTGCTTGCTAACATTTGCAATGCTCTGATAACTCTAAACCTGGTATTTCGAGGTTCAATTACATCATCTATGTAACCAAATTTAGCCGCTACATAAGGATTAGCAAATTTCTGCTTATACTCTTCTTCTTTCTCCAATAAAAATTTCACTCTTAAAGCTTCATCTTTAATATCTTTCAATTCTCTCGAATGCAAAACTTCAATAGCACCTTTGGGTCCCATAACTGCAATTTCTGCGTTTGGCCAAGCATAATTGATATCACCACGCAAATGTTTTGAACTCATGACATCATAAGCACCACCATAAGCTTTACGGAGTATAACAGTTATTTTTGGAACTGTTGCTTCACCATAAGCAAAAAGTAATTTTGCACCGTGTAGAATTATTCCACCATATTCCTGAGCAGTTCCTGGTAAAAACCCAGGTACGTCAACAAATGTAACTAATGGAATATTGAAAGCATCACAGAAGCGTACAAATCGGGCAGCCTTTCTTGATGCATTGATATCAAGCACCCCTGCCAAGACGCACGGTTGATTAGCGACGATACCAACAGGATAACCGTTAAATTTTGCAAAACCAGTTATCATATTACCAGCGTAATGTCTCTGAACTTCTAAAAATTCATGTCTATCAACGACAGCATGAATTACATCTTTTACATCGTAGGGTTTATTTGGATTATCAGGAATAATAGAATTTAACTGATCCTCTAATCTATCTATCGGGTCATCACAATGAGTGGCTGGGGGATCCTCAAGATTATTTTGTGGGAGATAATTTATAAGTTTTCTTATTAACTGAATCCCTTCTTCTTCTGATTCTGCAACAAAATGTGTAACACCACTTTTTGTCGCGTGGACTGTCGCACCACCAAGTTCTTCCTCAGTTACTGTCTCACCTGTTACCGTTTTTACAACTTTTGGTCCTGTTACAAACATATAACTAGTTCCTTCCGACATAATAGTAAAATCAGTCAAAGCAGGTGAATAAACAGCACCACCGGCACATGGTCCAAATACCGCCGAAATCTGTGGAACAAGTCCCGATGCTAAAATATTTCGTTGAAAAATTTCAGCATAACCACCAAGACTTTTTACACCTTCTTGAATGCGTGCTCCACCGCTATCATTTATTCCAATTATTGGTGCGCCAACTTTCATTGCTTTATCCATGATTTTACAAATTTTTGCAGCATACATTTCCGAAAGCGAACCGCCAAACACTGTGAAATCCTGCGAAAATAGAAATACCAATCTTCCATCAATTGTTCCATATCCGGTTACTACTCCATCAGACAGATAACTTTGTTTATCTAATCCAAAGTCAACTGTTCTGTGACTAACGAACATATCAAACTCTTCAAAACTTCCTTCGTCAAGTAACATAGCAATTCTTTCCCGTGCAGTATATTTTCCTTTTTCGTGCTGAGCTTCAATTCTCTTTTCACCACCACCCAGCCGTGCTTTATTGCGCATATCCATCAATTCTTGGATCTTTGCTTCTAACGCCATTATTTTTACCTCATCTTAAAAATTTATTTTTTTGATTATTTTTTATCTGAACAAAATTCTATTAAAATACCCATAGTTGATTTAGGATGAAGGAAAGCAATATTCAATCCCTCTGCTCCTTTTCTTGGTTCCTTGTCAATTAGTTGGATACCTTTTCCTTCAACTTCCTTAAGCGAGCCCGAAATATCTTTTACTGCAAAAGCTAGATGATGAATTCCTTCACCTTTCTTTTCAATAAACTTGCTAATCGGTCCCTCCGGGTTTGTTGATTCAAGTAGTTCAATTTTTGTGTCGCCAACTTTGAAAAATGCAGTCTTTACTTTCTGATCTGGGACCTCTTCAACAGCATAACATTTCAAACCAAGAATGTTTTCGTAATATTTAATACTTTCATCGAGATTTTTGACTGCAATACCTATATGTTCGATGTGTGATATTTCCATTTTCACCTCTTTTTTTTATTAATTTTTAATTTTAAAATACAAGCTTATCAATTTCTGAGCCGCTGAGGTAGGCAATAAATTTCCTTTTTCTATGCTTTCTATTGAATTTTTTAATTCTTTTTTTATTTCTTTATTATTATAAAATTTGTCTTTAATTTCATTGTTTATCATGTCGAACATCCAATCAATTGATTGCTGTTTTCTCCTTTCGTAAAAAATACCGGATTTTTTAATTTTATTCTCAAACTTTTGAATTAAATTCCACAAATCTTCTACACCTTTTTTTGTTACTGCAGAACAAGTCATAGCAATTGGAATCCAGCCCTTTGTTGCTGGTAGCAAATAATGCAATGCGTTTGAATAATTATTACAAGACGTTTCAGCAAGTCGAATATTATCTCCATCTGCTTTATTTATTGCAATTGCATCAACTAATTCCATTATACCTTTCTTAATTCCCTGCAACTCATCGCCTCCTCCTGGTATTAGAACTAATAAAAAGAAATCTACCATTGAACGGACAGTCACTTCATTTTGTCCGACTCCAACCGTCTCAATTAAAATGACATCATAACCAGCAGCTTCGCAAGCAATAATCGTTTCACGGGTTTTTCTTGCAACACCGCCTAACGTTCCACCAGAAGGAGAAGGTCGTATAAAACAATTTTCCTCTCGCGATAACTGTTCCATTCTTGTCTTATCACCCAAAATACTTCCTTTCGTAACTGTACTACTTGGGTCAATAGTCAGAACAGCAACTTTATGATTATTTTTAATTAAAAATAATCCAAGTGATTCAATCAATGTGCTCTTACCTGCTCCGGGGACTCCTGTAATTCCAATTCGAATTGATTTACAAGAATGGGGAATTAATTTAGTTAAAATTTCACGTGCATGTTCTTGATGTTTTTCTGATGCACTTTCTATTAATGTAATTGTTTTCGCAAGAATTGTTCTGTTGTTCTGTAATACTCCATCGACTAATTCTTCAGTAGAAAGAGTTTTTTTTGTCTTATGCAAATTCGTGTGTGGAATAGTAACTCTACTAACACCTTTTACAATTTTAACTGCAAATTCTTCGGCACCGGTTTTTGGATTCCAATCAGGTTTATATGAAAGGTTATCTTCTTCCTTATTCTTTGATGACATTACTTTTTACTTGACTTAACTCAACTTTTTGATAATTTTATGATAATTTTTTTCATTCGCAAAATTAGTTATAAAATAACAATATTAAAAATAAATCTAATAAAAATGTGATTTTTCTCTGTTTTTTAAGCATTTGATTGCTCTTCTCTATTAACTCAGTGTTTTATTTAGGTGGAAAATCACTGAGTTCTTTTAAGTGCATTGCTTGTTATCTCTCAAGTCTTACAATTTTATTCCCATTTCCTTTAAAGTCTCTTCAATCACTAATAAAAGAATTCTCACATCCTCTTCAAAAATCCTTCCGATATTGCCGATTCTGAAACAATCAACTTGGCTTAACTTACCAGGATAAATTACTTGATTCTTTCCATTCAACAGTGAGTAAAATTTTTCAAAAGAGAATTTTGGATGTTTGGGATATAAAAATGATGTAATAATATATCCTTGTAATTTTGTTGGCACATATTCTTTAAATCCTAACTTTCTCATTCCTGAGATTAGAACGTCGTAATTTTTCTTGTATCTTTTTGCACGGCCAACAATAGAACCTTCTTCCTTTAATTCCTGCAATGCCTGCTTAAATGCCATCAGGGAATGAGTTGGAGGAGTAAATCGGAATTGTCCGTTGGTATCTAATCCAAACCATTGTTCGTATAAATCCAGACTAAGACTTCGTGAATATCCTTTTATCTCTTTTATCGAAGTTGTTTTTGCAATAATGAAAGAAAAACCGGGTACTCCTTCGATACATTTATTTGATGAAGAAACAATATAATCAATAGAACATTTTTCAACATCAATCGGAACTGCACCGAAACTACTCATCGCATCCACAAAATATTTTCGTTTTGCATTTTTTACAATTGCTCCGATTTCTTTAATGGGATTAATTATACCCGTTGTTGTCTCGCAATGAACGACTGCAACATTTGTTATTTCCTTATCTTGTATAAGTATTTTCTTTATTTCCTTCAAATTGGGAATTGAATTTTCGGGATACTCTAAAGTTAAATATTTAATTTTGTAATAATTAGCAATCTTTACCATTCGATGACCATAAGCGCCATTGATAATAATTAGTATTTTCCCTTCTGGTGGAACGGTTGAAGATATTACCGATTCAACTCCGAATGTTCCACTGCCTTGCATTAAGATGGTTTCGTATTTTCCTTTTTTTGTGTTGCAAAGTGCTAACAAATTATTTCGTATCTCAGTAATTATTCCAATAAATTCTTTATCCCTTGAACCTAAATCTCTGAGCATTGCTTGTTTTATAGTTCTGCTTGTTGTCAATGGTCCAGGTGTGAATAAAGTTTTATCTTTTGAAATATTAAGTAATTTATTTTCCATTTTAATTCGTCTCCATAAATCTCTTCTTCAATTCTGCGGGACTTTCCTTCGGTCTTCCGATGTTGTGGTCAGTTTGATTTTTAACTTTGATATGCAAAAATGATAGAGAAGGATTTGCTTTCCATTTTTTAATAAATTCAGTTATTTCATCTTTTGATTTGACTAATTTCACATTTTTGTAGCCAGCTGCTATTGCAACATCTGAAAGAATAATTTTAGTAGAAATGGTTGATTGTCCACCAGTCGATTCATAACTTTCATTATCAAGACAAATATGCAGCAATTTTTCCGGTTGATAATAACCAAGAGTAGCAAGTGTTCCCATTTTCAAAAGAACAGCACCATCACCATCAAATACTGCAACTTTCTTTTTCGTTTTTAAAAAATATCCGAATGCAATTGAACTAGTACATCCCATCGAACCTACTGTGTAAAAATTATTTTTTCTATCTTTCACTTGATATATTTCGCGTGAAGGCATACCTGTGGTTGAAAATATGGGGATTTCATCTTCGATTTCAGATAAAGCAGTTTCGATGGCTTGCATTCTTGATAGCAATTCTTCGCTTACGGTTTGTTCAATTTTTTCTTTTTCAAAAATTTCTTTCCTACATATTATCGCACAAACCTTATTTTCATTTTTTGCTAAATCAATTAATCGTTTAATTTCTTTTTTGTCAGCTTCAAGCTCATCTGTAAGAATATGATACTCAATTTCAAAAACTTTCATTAGTTCAAGTAATGTTTTCCCGCTCCATACATGCTGAGGCGCATCCTTAACACCCGGCTCACCACGCCAAGAAATAACAAGCAACGTTGGAAATTCATATAATTTCGTAAGTGAAGTTAGTGGATTAACAGTATTTCCAAAGCCATCATTCTGCATAAAGACAGCAGGAGTATTTCCACTTAAAGAGATTCCAGCAGCAATTCCCATTGCTTCCCCCTCTGATGAAGCAATAATATAATGTTCAGACTTTTCTAAATGATGAATTACTGGCTTAAAAGTTGAACAAGGGACACCAGTAAAATCACTAATTCCATTTTCTTTCAATGCGTTAATAAAATCAAGTGCTTTCATTGGTGATTTTCTCCTTGAAACAATTTAACAATGTATGTCAAATCTTCAATGCTATCAATATCTCTCCAATGCCCCTTGAAACTCAACTGCTTCACATCGTATTTTTTATTAATGAGATATTTAATAAATTCATTTAAGGATTTTTGTTTAATAAAATCAGAATCGTTTTTTTCTAAATATTCAAATTCTTTCTGGAAAACATCTGCACCTTTAGAACTCAATTTCATTAACCCGATAAATTCCCCATTGTATTTTTTTGCTTCTGCTAAGCTCTCAACTTTTTGAATGTCAAGAATTTTACAAATGTTTCTGGCGTGAAATTCATTAGAATATTTCTGTTCACCAATAACTAGATCTTTATCAATTTTCATATCTTTAATTTTTCTTGCATCGACAGCTAATAAAATATCCTCGTTGCTTAACATTAGTCTATTTAATATATCTTCCTCAAAAAGAATATCGCCAAATGAAATTATTATATCACCTTTCAATTCGTCTTTTGCTAAATAAAGTGAATATAAAATTCCATTCTCATCAAAATGATCATTTGAAATATATTTCAGGTTAGGTAAGTTCACCGCTTCCTTTTTATAACCTACAACAACACTAATTTCCTTAATTTGTTGTGCATTAAAAGTTTTAACAATTTTTGAAAGAATAGTGTCCTCATCAATTTGTATCATTGCTTTTGGTTTATTGTCTGTAAGCGAACCAAAATTTTGTCCCTTACTAGCGGCAAGAATAATTCCCTTGTATGATTTCTTTTGAGGTAGGTATGCTTCCTCAGCTTTTTTATATTCTTGCATATTCTGAAGTCTGAAAATTTCTTTTACAGGAACAACTTTCTTTTCAATACTTGCCAATGAATTCTCGGTATAAATTATTTCAAGTATTTTCTGCATATTAGTAATTGAAGCACGTAACGTATGATTTGCCCAGATAATCAGAGAGATACCCATATCTTTAAATTTTTGGACTGGCGTATTGTAATACATTGTCGGAACAATTACAATGGGTTTGGAATTATCCCATCTTTTCATAAATGCTTCGATGTCACTTTCATCAGCAATTTTACTATGAATTAAAATTGCATCAGCACCGGCATCAGCATAAGCATTTGCCCTCTTCATAACCTCATCAATACCCCAGCCAGCGATGAATGCTTCTACCCTCGCAACGATAGAAAAATCAGGGTCAAGTTGAGTATCTTTACCTGCTTTAATTTTTCCGCAGAACTCATCGATTTCGGCTAATGGTTGCTTTTCGCCGCTGATAAAGGAATTTGTTTTTGGAAAGATTTTATCCTCAATACAAACACCAGCAATTCGTCTGTCTTCTAATTTTCTGACTAATCTTCTGAAACTATTAAAATTTCCAAAACCTGTATCACCATCAAGGAGAATTGGAATATTTGTAGCATCAGACATAAATTCACAGACTTCGAGAACTTGTGTCCAACTTGCTTCGTTGTTATCACGAACGCCTAATGCTGCTGAAATACTAAGCCCACTTGCCCAAATACCTTTGAAGCCGGTTTCTTCAACAATTTTTGCAGATAAACCGTTGTGTGCTTCCATAATAAATTCTAATTCAGGACTTATCAACATATTTTTAAGTTGAGTTGTTTTTTTCATTTTAATCCTTCAGCATTTATTAATTATTTTTTGTTATTATTTAATCAAATAATATTGAAAAATTTAATTTGACTTATAAAAATAATAATATTTTACTTTTTATTAGGATAAAAAATTACCTTGCTCAGATTTGTTTCTGTAAGGAAACGATTTGCCGCCTCAATTATATGTTTCTCATTAACAGAATCAATATTTGTAATTATTTCTTTAAGTGGAAGGACTCTGTTGAAGTACAACAGAGATTGTGCGGCTTGATTCATTCGGCTGGTTGGATTTTCCATAGAAAGCAATAAAGAACCCTTGAAATATTCTTTTGCACGTTTAAGTTCTTCTGAATTCACTTTAAAATTTCTAATTTTATACAATTCTTTATTAATAATATCCAACGTTTTTTCAATATTTTTCGGATGAGTTGAAAGATATATACTAAACGCAGAAACCTCACTGAAAAAATTTATTGATGAACTAATTTGATAGGCTAATCCCATTTCTTCTCGTAAAATCTGGAATAATCGGCTACCACATCCCTCACCTAAGATTGTAGAAAGTAAGATTATTTCTCCCCTTCTTGGATCAGTCACTCCATCCGCTGGACACCCGATGACAATATATGATTGATTTGTATCCTTATTTTTTGTAAATGTTTTTGGCTTGTAATTTTTTCTGAATTGTTTTCTTTCTTTTGAAATATTGAAGTTTTGAAAAAAATATTTTTCTGTCAAACCAACAAGTTCCATATGGTCAACAGCTCCTGAAGCAGAAATCACAAAATTATCCGAGCAATAATTATTCTTAAAAAATTTTAACAAATCAGAACGTGTAAGATTTTTAACCGTCTTTCTTTTTCCAAGAATAGGAAATCCAAGTGAGTCGCCATTAAAAAGTAATTCTTCAAATTTATCATAAATGATGATACTTGGATTATCTTCATAATCTTTAATTTCATCAACAATTATGCTTGCTTCATTTATTATATCTTTTTCTTGAAATAACGAATTTTGGATCATATCAGACATAACAGCAAATGATTTTTCAAGATTTGTTTTATATCCATGACTGTAAATACATGTATGGTCTTTTTCTGTAAAAGCATTTATCTCGCCACCAAAAGATTCTATCTCATTTGAAATATCAGATGCTTTTCGTGTTTTCGTCCCTTTAAAAAGAATGTGCTCAATAAAATGACATATCCCATTGTTACTTTCATTTTCATCGCGTGAGCCGATATTAAACCAAAAACCTAGAGAAAAAGATTTGACATACGGAAGATTTTCTGATACAACTTTTATTCCTTTGTATAGTTCGGTAGTTTTGAAATGTTTCATAAGTTGGATACTTTATTTGTATTTAAATTTAATCACATTATTTTTACATACGTCAACACAGGTACCGCATAAAATACATTCTGCGTTTTCCATCTTGTTTATTTTTACCATCTCTTCAACAGACAGACTCATTGGACAATTTTCTGTGCAAGTACGACAATTATTACATTTATCTGAATTTGCATCAAGTCTAAGTGATGGTATCTTCAGCGTGTTGCTTATTTTTCTTCCAATTACCATAAACGGAGCCATCCAGCACAAATGATGACAGAAAGATCTTCGTCCGAAAATATATGCAGGTAAAATTATCAATAACAAAATGAATAAATACATTAAAAAAATATATACATTCGTAATTGGAAACCAATTATCGTTTGGATAGGAAAAATCTATTTTTAAATATCCACCAGACTTAATTGCAATAACAATTATTATAACAACCCACGGAATCCAAATCATCCATTTAATTAAATTTCCTTTTTTAACTTTTTTGCTTCTTATTTTCCCAACAAATTCTTGACACCCTGCAGCAGGACAAATCCAACCACAATAAGCCCGTCCTAAGAAAAACGAACTTATATACATAAGAAAAAAGATTATGAAACTGCCATTTAAAATATTGTTTAAAGTTGCATCAATAATTAAGTATGGTGATAAATAAAAATAAATTGCAGGAAATAAAATAAAGGTAATAAGCAAAATGCTAGATCTGATTTTCTGTCTTTTTTTCATTTTAATATTTTGTTAAAGGATGCTATTTTTCAGTTGTTGATATTTACTCTTACTCAAAGGTAATTTCAGGTCTTTATTGACAATAATTATATAGGAATCTTTTCCATAGGGCTCAATTTGTTTTATCAAATCTATTCGGATTATATAAGAACGATGAATTCGTGAAAACACTTTCGGATCGAGATTCTTCTCATAAAAGTTCATCGTTCCTTTTTTCATAAATTTTCCTTGCGTCGTCATGAACATTACATAATCGTCCTGTGCTTCGATGTATTCAATATCTTCAATGGGAATTACAAGAATTTTTTGGATTTTTTTTACAACAATTCTTTTTAAGTATTCACCACTTGTGATTACATTTTCTGACAATTTTTCTTTAATTAAGTTATGTGGTGAATCAGAATTTGCTTTTTTGATTGCCTTGTCTAATGCACTCTTAAATCTTTCTTCCGAAAAAGGTTTCAGCAAATAATCTATTGCATTCACTTCAAATGCTTTTATTGCATATTGGTCGAATGCTGTTGTAAAAATTATCTCAGGAATTTCATCGAGTAGTTCTAACATTTCGAAGCCCGTAATCTTGGGCATTTGAACGTCCAAGAAAACAATGTCAGGTTTTAATTCTTGAATTGCTTTAAGACCATCAAAACCATTTTCACATTCAGCAATTATTTCAATATCGGAATTATTTGACAACATATTTTTAACAATATCTCGTGCTAATTTTTCGTCGTCAATAATTATGCATTTAAATTTTCTACGATTCATAATTAATTACTTTCTAATGGAATAAATATTATTGCGGTATATAAAGAATTTGTTTTCGCTATTTTTAATAAATTATCTTGTTTGTACATTAAGCTCAACCTGTTTTTAATATTTTGCAAACCGATTCCTTTACCTTTTTTGGGTAGTGCGTTATTATCAAAATTATTTTCAATTATTATTTTCAGATATTCATTCTCAGCACTGGTTGAAATTTTAATTACAACTTTTTCATCACTTTCATAGACTCCGTGCTTTATTGCATTCTCAATAAGTGGTTGCAAAATCATACTTGGTATTTCAATATTCAAATATTTACTATCAATATTTTCAAAAATCTCAAGCTTATCGGGAAATCTTATTTTTTCAATTTCAAGATACAGTTTAATATTATTAAGTTCTGTTTGTAAATCTCGTTTTTGCTTCTCATTAGTTGATAGTGTACTACGCAAATAATCTGAGAGTTTAATTATCATCTCGCGGGCTTTTGTTGGTTCAGAATATGTCAATGAGCTTATTGAATTTAAACTATTAAAAATAAAATGCGGATTTATTTGATATTTCAATGTCTTAAGTTCGCTTTCCTTAATCAGATTTTGTAATTCATATTCTTTAATAATATTTTTTTTGAAATTGTCATAATAAATATTTGAATAATAGACTAACACAATAATTAAATAAAATAAAATTCCTATAATGAAACGATAAAGCAAAGACTTTTCTAAAAAAATAATTTCGTTTCCAGAAATTTTAATCACATAAATTAAAAGATAGTACCCTACATAAGTCCATAAAATTGAAGTCAATAATGCAACTATTGAATGATTAAGAATGATCTTCGAAAATTTATTCCTCTCAAAATTCATAAATTTTGTCGGATACCATAAACTAATACCAATAGAATAGAAAATTACATTGTATGCGATACTATCTGTTATTGAATAATCCAGAGGCAGTTGTAGTATTTGGTTTAGAATAATAATTTGGACTAGAGAAATTACCACCCAAATTGTTGAGTAAATAAGAAAATTATTTTTTGTATTTATTATTGGATTATTCATAATAACGATTTTTCAATGGACAAAAATACATTTAATTTTTTATTTCGCCACCACCAAAAAGGAATGTACCCTTAAGTATAAGTACTTTGTTTTCAGGATATACCACATTCGGATCTTTCCTTCTTTCATCACCAAAACCGCCAAAGATAGGTGTAGTTTTTAATACTACTTTCCAATCTTTAGGGACGAATAAATCAACTCCACCGAACATTGCAAAAATATCAAGAATATTTTCACCCTCGGCAAGTTCACAATCTCTTAAATCTATTTCATATCCACCAAATATAGCTGTAACTTTTCCACCTTTGAAATTATTTGATTCTACAATTTTTTCTCCACCACCAAACATTACAAATTCATCTAAATAGTCAGATGATAAATTTGCTTCCTTGCGTGGTGCTTCTCCAACATTTCCTTCGATGCGATGATGACGTCCAAAATGTTCTTTGTTTCTGAGTAAAATATACAACCCTATAACAACAAGAATAAGCGGCCATAAAGAATGCCAGTAACCAATAACACCAACTAAAATTAAAATTATGCCGGTCATTTTGTTATTTCCAACGGCAAGTATTATTAAACCAATAAAAATTAATATGTATTGCCATTTGAAAATATAATCAGGGATATTAATATTAAATACATTGTAATTGTCTAACAAGAATAATGAACCTAAGACAATTAAAATTGCTGCCACAACAATGCGGCCTGTTGATACATTTCGTTGAGACATTTTTTCCTCCAATTAATTATTTTATTAAATTTCTGTTGCGAAAATATAATGTAAATACCAGCTCTAAAACTGATTATAGGTAAACAAAAGAATATAATAGGTAAACACATACTATAAAGAAGTAAGTAGTAATTGAAACAGAGAGCATCGACTTAAAACATAAGATAGCAGAAGGAAAAATTTGATTTATTGAATTATATAATACTAATCCTGTAATTTCTAATTGAGTATTATTATATTTGCAATCATTTTTGATAAATTTTACCACAATGAGCACAAAACAAAAAGAAATAATAAAAAAACATATTTTGGGAATAGTATTCTCAATTATCGCGTTTATATCTTTCTTTTTTATTTTTTCAATAATAAAACTTAACAATTCACTTCCCGATTACAATAATGAAATAGATATTTCGGGATTAAAATCATCAGTGAAAATTTACCGAGATAGTTGTGCAATTCCATATATAATAGCAGAAAATGATGAGGATGCAATGTTTGCTCTCGGTTATGTTCATGCACAGGAAAGAATGTTCCAGATGGATATGTTCCGCAGAGCAGGTGAAGGTCGTTTAAGTGAAATTTTTGGTTCTCAAACTGTTTTTTATGATAAGCTTTTTAAGACACTTGGACTTTACAAACTTATTAAAGAAAATTACAACAAATACAGCAATGAAAGTAAAAAATTTCTTGAAGCATATTCAAATGGTGTAAATGCTTTTATAAATAAAACAAATGGAAATTTTCCAATCGAATTCAAGCTACTTGAGTACGAGCCATACAAATGGAAACCAGAACACAGTTTATTGATTTTGAAAATGATGGCTTGGCAACTGAATATCAGCTGGTGGACTGATATCGTTTTTACACATCTTGTTCAAAAATTAGGTGCTGAGAAGGTCAGAGATATTTTGCCGGATTATCCTGAAAACACTCCGACAATAATTCCGACAAGCATTTCAAATTATCCAGAAGTTGCTTTAGACCTAATCAGACTTGATAGAGACTTCAGACAATTTATCGGATTTAATGGAACACATATAGGTTCTAATAATTGGGTCATCAATGGAAAAAAGTCATCGAGTGGAAAACCGATAATGGCAAATGATCCACATCTTTCATTAAGTGCCCCTGGGCAATGGTTTGTTGTAGTTATAAAAAGTCCTCAATTGAACGCACAGGGTTTCACAATTCCCGGTGTACCGGGAATTGTAATAGGCAATAACTCAGATATTTCTTGGGCGTTAACAAATATAATGGCAGATGATTGTGATTTTTATAATGAAATTTTCGATAGTACTGGAACAAAATATCTTTTTAACAACGATTGGCATGAATTAAAAATTTACAGAGACTCAATCGTAATCAAAGATTCATTGACAATAGATTTTGAGATAAAAGCAACACATCGTGGACCGATAATATCTGAAGTTCATACATTCAATAAATTATTTCCAAATGAATACCAGAATAAATCTCAAATGAGTATCAAATGGACAGCGTTAGATTTCAGTGATGAACAGCTAGCAATGATTAAATTGAATAAAGCAAAAAATTGGAATGATTTCAAGGATGGATTAAAGCATTATGTCGCACCTGGTCAAAATTTTATTTATGCTGATAAAGAAGGAAATATCGGGTATGTTTTTGGTGCAAGATTGCCAATCAGAGGTACGAACAACACATCATTTGTTTTCGATGGTACAACTGATTCTGATGATTGGAAAGGATACGTCCCTTACGATCAAGTTCCGAAATTATTTAATCCAACAAGAAATTTTATTGCAACAGCCAACAATAAAACTGATAAAAATTTTGAATATCATATTACAAATTTGTGGGAACCGAATTCTAGGATTGAAAAAATTAATGAGTTGTTAATAAATAAAACAAAACATTCCGTTCAGGATTTTATGTCATATCAAATGGATTTTTATTCGAATTATGCTAAAAATATTGTTCCTTATATTCTTAATGCATTTCAGGATTTTGAAATTAAGGATAAAAATTTGCTGTTATCGTTGGAGTTATTAAGTAAGTGGGATTTTATTATGCATGAAAACAATCAGACACCATTAATATATTCGGTTTTTTACAAATTCCTTTTGGAAAATATTTTCCTTGACGAAATGGGAGATGCATTGTTTAATGAATATATTTTCGTTGCGAATATTCCTTACCGAGTAATAAATCAATTATTTGAGAAAAATGAATCAAGTTGGTTTGATAATATTACAACAAATAACTTTGAATCGAGAGATGACATTATTCGAAAAAGTCTATCAGAAGCACTTGATTATTTAGAAAAAAAATTCGGAAAGCACATTGTTAATTGGCAGTGGGGTAATGCTCACCAGATTAGTTTTATGCATACTTTTCACGGTGTTTCTGATTTACTAAATGAGACATTTGATTTAGGTCATTTCAGAATAGGTGGGGATGGTACAACAATTTTTCTGTCTCAATACCAATTAAATGATCAATTTGATGTAATATTAGGACCATCAATGCGATACATTTATGATTTTGCAAATCCTGATGAATTTTATTTTATTTTGCCAACAGGTCAATCAGGAAATGTACTGAGTGAACATTATAATGATATGATAGATTTTTGGTTAAAAGGTAAATATCATAAAATAAATACAAATATAAGAACAATTGAAAGCGGTGATAACGATTTGCTAATACTTAATCCTAAAAATAATTAGAGGTATTAAATGAAAATAAAAATTTTATTTATCAGTATTTTATTTGCAATCTTTTTAATTTCATGTAACACAGATTTATCACCTGAAGAGATAATAGAAAAATATCGTGAAGCAAAAGGGTGTGATAAACTGGAAAATGTCCAATCACTAATTGCAACAGAAAAAATTCAATTTGCTAATAATGACTCTTTGATTGCCTACAGCAGAATGATAAAGTCTCGACCTTTAAAATCAAGAATTGAATTTTTCGCAGGTTTAAGTCTGATAGAAATTTACAACGGTAAAGATGGTTGGTATCTTGATGAATTCTCTGATATGAAAAATCCTGAAAAAATGTCACCTGAGAAGCTTATTGATGTTAGACAAAAAGCACATATTGATGATCCAGTTGGTTCATATAAGAAACTTGGTTATTCAATCGAACTTGAAGAGACAGAGAAAATTAATGGCAGAGAAGCTTATGTGATAAAATTAACAACTGAGAAAGACAATTATGCTTTTTATTATATTGACAAAGAAAATTTTATGCTCTTAAAACATAAATTCAGTGGAAGTGGTGAATTTAAGGATTACACTTTTGAAAAAGTCTTTAGCGATTACAGGAAAGTTGAAGATATATTGTTTGCGTATAGTATTGAGATGTACTTAAATGGTGTGCTACAGAATAAATCAACAGTTATGGAATTGCTACTAAATAAAAACGTTTCCGATTCTTTGTTCGAAAAGATTAGATAAAACTTCTTAACTTTGCAATAAAAAAAATAAAAATTATGAAGATTACCGAACATTTATCCAAAGCGAAAGAAACTTTAATAAGTTTTGAAATTATTCCACCAAAGAGAGGGGGTGATATCAAATCTCTCCTTTCGACTCTTGATGATATTATTAAATATCACCCTCCATTTATTGACATAACCAGTCATGCAGCAGAAGTCAATTATGAAGAAACCAAAGATGGAATAAAAATAAAAGTAAAAAGGAAAAGACCTGGAACTCTCGGCATCTGTGCTTTAATACAAAACAAATACAATGTTGATGCAGTTCCTCACGTACTTTGCGATGGATTTACTAAGGAAGAAACTGAAGATTTTATTATCGAATTACGATATTTAGGTATTGATAATGTCATGGCGTTGAAAGGTGATACAAAAGATTTTAAAAAACCTGTAAAGTATGGTAGAACAACAAATAAATATGCCTCAGATTTAGTTGCTCAGATAACGGATTTAAAAAAAGGGAAATATTTAGAGGATACATTGCTGGATGCTGATCCTATGGATTTTTGTATAGGTGTAAGTGGTTATCCAGAAAAGCATTTTGAATCACCAAACCTTAAAACAGACATACAATTTATAAAAAAGAAATTCGAATCAGGAGCTGATTATATTGTAACACAAATGTTTTTTGATAACAAAAAATATTTCGATTATGTTGAACTTTGCAGAGCGGAGGGAATAACCATACCAATTATTCCCGGCTTGAAAATAATAAATTTAAGAAGTAATGTCCTAAACATACCTCGAAGTTTTCATATCGACATACCCACTGAATTAGCAGACGAAGTCTTGGCATCTAAAGTTGAAGATGTTACTGATATCGGTGTTGAGTGGACTTTTAAGCAAGTTGAAGAACTATTGAATAAAAATGTTCCTGCAATACACTTTTATATCATGACAGAATCTACACCAATAAAGAAATTAATGATGAAAATAAACAGATGAAAATAACTAATAGAAAAAACAACAAATTAAAGTGGGGAGCTGCCGGTTGTGGTCGCTTCTTGGAAAATACTTTTATCCCATCTTTTCAGCAATTAAAAAAAAGCAAGTTAGTTTCGGTCTATAGTGGAGACATTGAACGTGCAAAACACATTTCTAAAAAATTTCATATACCCTTTGCAAATAATAACTTTGAAGAATTTTTAAAAAGTGATTTTAATGTTCTTTATATTTCAAGTGTGAATGCTGATCATTACGAACAAGTTATTAAAGGAGCAAAAGCAGGGAAGCATATTTTGTGCGAAAAACCTTTAGCCCTAAATTCAAAACAAGCAAAAAAAATGGTGGAAGTTTGTAAAGAAAATAATGTTATGTTTTCTGTCAATTATGTTCATCGTTTCCATCCAATATTGATAAAGACAAAAGAACTTCTGAATAAAAATTTAATTGGAAGAATTATCAGTGTATCAGCGGATTTTTGTATTAACTTTCCTCCCGGCGGTAATTTCAGACATATCAAAAAACTCAGTGGTGGTGGTGCATTGCGGGATATTGGAACTCATATGATTGACATCCTAAGATTTCTATGTGGTGAGATTAATGACATCATTGGTTATGTTGACAATATAATCTACAAAAGTGAAGTTGATGATTTTGCTTCTGCAATCATAAAATTTGATAATAATAATTACGGACGATTTAACGTTTCGTATAGTGCAAAAAAAGCAGCTAATAGAATAGAAATCTTTGGACATGATGGATATATTTGTATTGATAATCTAATAGGTGCCAAAGGCGGTTCTGCCATTTTAACAATTAATACTTTCAACCAAACAAAAAAGGTTTTTCGTAAAAGAGCAAATAAACAACTTCAACTATTACGTGAATTTCAAAAATCTATAATAAGAAAAACTCCTTTGAAAGTTACAGGTGAAGATGGTCTAAAAAATTTAGTTGTAATGGAAAAACTTGAAAAATATGCAAGCAAAAGAAGAGCTAGTTAAAATATGCCATAAGGTTTATGAGAAAGGTTACGTTTCGGCTTATGATGGAAATCTATCCTGCCGGATATCAGAAAATCAATTTCTAATTACCCCATCGGGAAAATGTAAAGGTGAAGTTGAAATTGATGATTTACTTATTGTTGATGAAAAGGGAAAATTGATAGATGGAAATGGGAAAGTCTCAACAGAAGTCAAACTCCATCTTATCATATATAATCGAAGAAAGGATATAAATTCAGTAATTCATTGTCATCCAATTTACTCAACAGCATTTGCAACAGCTGGAGAAGGATTTACAAAACCGGTTTTTCCTGAAGTCGTTCTTGCTCTCGGAAAAGTTCCTCTCTGTAAATATGCAACTCCATCAACTGATGAATTACCTGATTCAATTACACCTTATATTGATTTTTCTTGGGCATTTTTGCTTGAAAATCACGGAGCAGTAACAGTCGGGAAAACAATTAAAGGTGCTTATTACAGAATGGAAAAATTGGAGCATTCTGCTCATACTTTATTTATTGCAAGATTACTCGGAAGAGAAAAAACAATTCCATTGGTAAAATTAAAACAACTCTATTCCATTGCCGAAAAAACTTATGATATAAAAATAGATGAAAGGAATAGATTAGATTACTAATTAATAAATTTTAATAAAATTATAAATTTTTAATTATCAAAAATTCATTTATTACTTACTTAACTTTATGACAAACAAAAATATTACAATCGGACTACTTGTCGGTGGTGCATCACCGGAAAGAGAAGTATCAAAAGACTCTTGTGTGAGCATTTTAAATGCATTGAAAAATCTCGGTTATAACTACGTTCTTATTGATCCTGCATATGGATTAGATCAACCAAAAGAGGAAAAAGATTTTTTTGAGCATAAAGACTTATCAGAGATTTCTTATAAAAATTATGTCAAAGCAATCGATTCAAAAATCTTAGATAATGTTGATTTGGTTTTCATCGGATTGCACGGGAAATGGGGTGAAGATGGAACTGTTCAATCACTTATTGAATTGCGCGGATTGAAATATACAGGTTCAGGTGTCCTATCAAGTGCGTTGGCTATGGATAAGTCGGCTTCTAAAGTTATGTTCCAGCAGTACGGAGTAAGAACACCAAAGTGGTGTGTTGTCCAAAATAATTCAGTTGATTTAAAATTACTTGATAATAAAATAAAATTATTTTTTGGTTATCCTTGCATTGTAAAACCAAATGATCAAGGATCAACGATAGGTTTAACGGTCTGCCGAGGCGAAGTTGAGTTGAAAGCAGCAATTGAATCGGCGCTAAATTTTTCTGACAAAGCATTGATTGAGGAATATATTCCCGGACGAGAATTGACTGTTGGTGTTATGGATAAAGAAGTCCTTCCTGTTTTAGAAATCAAACCAAAGCATGGTCTTTATGATTATGAATGCAAATACAGTAATGGAATGAGTGAGTATGAAGTACCAGCTAATCTCCCTTCTCGTTTAGCTAAGAGATTAAAGCAACAGGCAATGTTAGCTTTTTCAGCATTAGGGTGTAAAAATTATGCTCGATGTGATTTCAGAGTCAACAAATGGAACAGGGCATATTGTCTTGAAGTTAATACGTTGCCGGGAATGACTTCGCATAGTCTTGTACCTAAGATGGCAAAATCAATTGGAATTGGATTTGACGAATTAATTGACAAAATAATTAAATTTGAATTAGAAGATGAAAATTCAAAAAAATAAAATACTTCTATTTGTCTACGCAGGTATCTTGCTTATCATTTTAAGTTTTTTCATTTTCAGCGATTATGGATTATTGCGTTTTTTAAGTTTAAGCAATGAAATTGATGAGTTGAATACCAAGATCGAAAAATCAGAGAAGAAAATAGATAAATCAAATAAAGAAATTGATTCGTTAAAAACGAGTGATGCAAAAATCGAGAAGGTGGCGAGAGAAAGATATTATATGCGACGTGCTAATGAAAAAGTAATTAAGATTGATATTGAGTAATTCTTTATTTCTGTAGAGATGAAGCATACTTTATCTTTACAATTCAAAATTCATTTCTACAAAAAAAATATGAAAATTCCAAATATTCCTTTACCCGAAAGAGTTAGACCAAAATCTCTTGATCAGTTTCAAGGACAAGAGCATTTAATAGGTGAAGGTAAGCCAATCAGGTCAATGATTGAAAAGGATAACTTGAGTTCTTTCATCTTGTGGGGTCCCCCCGGAACAGGCAAGACGACACTTGCTAAAATTATTTCTTTACAAACTAATTCCGAATTTTTCCAACTTAATGCTGTCTCTTCGGGAGTTGCAGAAGTTCGAAAAATTATTCAAAGAGCTAAGTTAAATCTTGATCATAATAAGCGGACAATACTATTTATTGACGAAGTACACCGCTTCAACAAAGCACAACAAGATGCATTTTTATCTTCTGTTGAATCAGGTGTAATAATTCTAATTGGCGCAACTACTGAAAATCCTTCATTTGAAATCATTCCTGCCTTACGTTCACGAGTAATGATTTACACCCTAAATGAACTGTCGAAACTTGATTTTGAGAACATACTTAATAATGCTATTGCTAATGACGAATTTCTCTCAAAATTAAATATTACAAACATTAATCGGGATTTTTTATTTTATGTATCTGGTGGAGATGCTCGAACGATGTTAAGTGTTTTCGAATCGGCTATTATTCAAGAAATTGACAAGTCAGAAATAGATATTTCAAAATCAGTAATTGAAAATGTAATTCAGAAGAAAAATATTCTTTACGATAAATCAGGTGAAGAACATTACAATAATATATCTGCATTTATAAAAAGCATTCGTGGTAGCGACCCCGATGCAGCACTTTATTGGATGGCTCGAATGCTCGAGGGAGGAGAAGATCCTCTCTTTATTGCTCGTCGTATGATAATACTTGCTTCAGAAGATATTGGCAATGCTTCTCAAAATGCATTAGTGCTAGCAGTGGCAACCTTCAATGCAGTAGAAAAGATTGGAGTGCCCGAAGCAAGAATCCCATTAGCTCAATGTGCGACTTACCTTGCTTCTTGTCCTAAAAGTAATGCATCATATATTGGCATATCAAAAGCACTTGGAGATGTAAAAGATAAACCACTTTACAATGTTCCGCTTCATTTAAGAAATGCACCAACAAAACTTATGGCAGAACTCGGATACGGAAAAGATTATAAATATCCTCATGATCTTGACAAGAATTTTGTAGTTGAAAATTATTTGCCTGAAGAAATGAAAGGAGCACAATACTACAAACCAAGTGAAAATGGAAATGAAAAATCTATTAAGGAAAGGTTAAAAGAACTTTGGAAAGGTAAGAAGAGGTATTATTTTTTTTAATTAATTAAAGTTTTTGAGTTTTAAGTTGATGTAATTTTATCTCTTCAATTTACTTTTTTATCTTTATCAATTGTTTTAATGATATATTCATACCTATGTCATCTCAGGAATATACTATTAGCTGAAAGGACGCCGAATTGTAAATGAATTGCTTTATTTCCATTAAGGGAATCCGAAATATATTTTTTGTAAGGTGAATTTAAAACTACAATTTGTTTTTAAATAAGTATTAAAATCATGGGTGTATAAAAGCGAAACTCTATTTCGCCAAGCAAAAGAAAGGCAAGCATCTCTGCTAGCCTTACTTTGTTTTCAATTCTTACCTATCGAGTTCCAATAATTCTTAATACCTATACGCTCCCTGTAAGAATACTTTAAGTTTCAACTTTAATCCAAGATACTCATATGCTCCCATATCAACTCTACCATTCCAAATTCTCAGATTGCCATCTCTATCTGTTGAGGGTAAACCTGTTGGATCAGGGTCGCCTGTATCTATGCAAGGGGAACTACTTTTTAAACGCCAATTAGCTAGTAATCCATCGTAATCTTTTCCTGATCCACCACTGGGGGAGATGAACGATGGATCATCATTTATATTACCTTCACCTGACCATCCTCCCTGAATACAACTATATTTCACTGTTAATACGCCCTCACCCGTAGAAATTATTTGCTCGTCAATAGTATCCCTCTTATTCCCCCAAAGTATCGTATTCCTTATTACTGGATTATCACAACTTCTGTAAATCCCACTACCACCATAATAACCATTACAAAAGTTATTAGAAATTATGTTATTTATAATTTTGGAGTTTGAATGCATTAAGTATATTCCACCACCATTTCCTGCACTATTATTAATTATAATATTGTTGATGATTTGCGGTGAGGACATATACACGCACATACCACCTCCGTATTCCGCAAAATTATTATTTATGGTGTTTTTGTTTACATTTGGATTTGAATCCCACACGTAAATTCCTCCTCCATAATAAGTTGTATTATTATTACTTATGGTATTATTGTTTATATCTGGATTTGAATCCCATAGGAAAATTCCACCTGCTTGACTATTTGCATTGTTATGACTTATTGTGTTGTTTGAGATTTGTGGTGAGGAACTTTCCATATAAATTCCGCCACCATCATAACTTACATTATTATTGATTATTGTGTTGTTTGAGATTTGTGGTGAGGAATACTCCAAATAAATTCCACCACCAGCCCAACTTGCCTTATTATTACCTATATAATTATTTAATATTTTAATTTTGGAAAAAGTGAACACATAAATTCCACCTCCAAAATTTAATTCATCCCCTCCATCGGCTTAGCCAAATTCTATTCTGCAAAACGATATTATAGAACTATCGGCACCAGCGTTCATTGAACTAAAACGAATACCCTGCCAACCTCTATCTTTATCGTCTAGAGTAAATATTATTGAATCACCCGCTTGTCCCTAAGGCTAATAATCTTCCGTGCCTTGTATTTGTATATAGGTATCAGAAATAAAATAAACTACTACGCCTGCTTCAATAGTTAATTCTCCATCATCGTCAATGGTTACTAGTCCCTCTACCTTAATGGTATCTACCCCCTCCCAAACTACAGGTGTTGTGTAAGTTATAGGTCCTAAGGTAATTGAGCTGCTATAAATGCCTGTAGAAAATATTACAAGAATTAAACACCATTTAAAATCCTTCATTTTATCTCCACTTTTAAAGTTAAATTTATTAAAACTAATAAAATATATACTTTGACTTTCGCTTTCTCAAATCATCAACAACTTATTTAATACACAATTTTCGCTATTGTCAAAATACTGTCATAAATTGATTCGATGCGAAAAACCTGCTGAAATAGTAAAAGAACCATTATATACTTCTGAAAATAAATCATTAAGATATGCTGATTTTGTAAAACCGTAATTATAGCGACAATCTATTGAAATTGTGACTTTGTTAAATGTCAAATTAAAGCCCAATCCAAATATCCAACCAACTTCAGTTGCTTTCGTCTCATCTTTTATGTTTTTTTCGTACGAAGAATCAATTTCATCAATAGTATATTTTGAATTCAAATTAATTCCAAAAGAAGGTCCTGTAAAAATATTTATTTGAGAATTTTTTGAAGTGGGTATATTATACTTAATTAATAAAGGAAATTCTAAATAACTTAAACTTATCTGTCGATTTAAATTAAATAGACTTGTATTGCTTTCTAACTTGGAACCTTTTTGAGAATAAAGCACCTCGCTTTGAAGCGAGAAGATTCCAAAATTAAAAGTAAAATACAAACCTCCAATTAGTCCACTTTCATTCTTTGTGGTTATTGATTCTAATTCCGGTTCAAATGAATTACTTGATAGATTAACTCCGGCCCGAATTCCAATATCTACACTTTGTGCCGAAATATTATTAAATATCAATATTACAAAAAATAATAAAAGTAACTTTTGAGAATTAAATTTGTACATTTTTATTTCCCGTTTTTAATAATTAAGTTTTCAATCTCCGTGTTCAATTTCTTTCATATTACCCATCCCTCCAATATTTATAGATAGAGAAAACTTTAAAGTATTGTCAAAGGGGTGAGTTGCTCCATATGAATGGGGTGCAGTTGTAATATAACCAAAATCAAAATTATAGATTTTATAAACTAATCCAGCACCAAAAGCGAAATATTGTCTATTTCCATAACTAGGATCCTCATAATGAAATCCAGTTCTTATTGCAAATCTGAAATCATCTGTCAGTTCGCACCAATATTCTAAACCTATAGCTGTGGTAATATCCCTTAACTCCTCGCTGAAAGATTGATCTCCCCAAGCAGTAAAAATTGAAGTCAAAAAATTATCTCTTGATTCTGTACTATCAACTCTTTGAACTAAAATCTTTGCAAAATCTAAAGTAGCAGTTAGAGAATGGTTATCAAGAGCTAAGACTTTTTTAGCAAAATTTAATCTGAAAGTTGTAGGTAAGGGATCTTCGATTGAATTTGTTGCATAACTTACATGAGGTCCTATATTATTTATACTAATTCCAATACTCATTCGGTTTATAAATGTTCCAATCAATGGTATATAATATTTTGAAGGTCGCCACATAGCACCAATATCAAAACTAAAAGCAGTTGTGCTTGCACTTCCTCCAACACCTTCCTGTGGTTTGTCTGCTAATTTACTGTATATTATTCGTGTGTTCAAACCCAATCCCCAATCCGAGCCTATCTTTGTACCATAACCTAATGTAAAAGCTAACTCAAATGGGTGATAAGTACCCAATTGCTCATACGAATCTAAACCTGTACGAATAAATTCACCATAATTTAAGTAGGTTATGCTTGATGATATTGAACCTCGAGCCCAATCGAAATATTGTTTATATGCAAGGTTTTCAAATAGAAAATCTATATCAGGTAAATTTGAGAACCAATTTGAATGACTAAACATAATATCCAAATTTTTGTTAAATGCAATCGCAGATGGATTCCAATATATAGAATTCGCTCCATCCATCAATGCTCCTCCAGATTCACCAAGTGATATAGAGCGAGCATCAGGGGATACTGTTAAGAAAGATAATGAGTTTCCCTGCCCTTTCAATAATTCGACCGAGGATATAAATATTAGCTGAACAATAATGATTTTAAGTATATGTCGCATTTATATTTCCTCCTATTTTATTTTTCTGTTTTCTTTTACTCAATTACTTTACTAATGACATTTTCAAACTCTTAAACATTTTTTTATTACTTTGAGTTGATTCGGCATTTATTACTAAAACATATATGCCTGATCCAGCTTTATGACCAAATCCATCTGTACCATTCCATTCATATCGGTAGGATCTTGCTTCTTGATATTCATTCAATAATTCTTTGACCATCTTACCGGATACATCGTATATTACTATTCGAACATTGCTGGGTTCAGGTAAATCGTATTCAATTGTCGTTGAATAAGCAAATGGATTAGGATAGTTTGGATGAATTACAAATCCTTCTGGTAATTCAATTTTAAAGGAGAATATACCAATAGTATCTGTTTCAGTACCTCTTTTCACAATAACTTTCCAGTAATAAGTCAGACCATTTATCAATTCACCTGTAAAGAATGTTGTGCTATCTTGTATGAGTCCATTTACTAAATTGGTAGCTGAAAAATCTGTACCGAAATAAACGATGCTAGAGTCTCCGTTAGTTTCCCAAGTTAGAGTAACACCTGAATTAGATAAATTTTCTTCTGCGTTAGTAGGCGAAACTAGAGTTATGAAAAGTTCTTCAATTTCAGTTGTAAAATTCCAAATGTTACTTGTATCAACTTGTTCGTCTATATATGCTACAATTTTCCAGTAATATTTTTTACCTTGTTGAAGTGGACCAGTAAATATTGATTGACTTATATATCTTGTGACCAAAGTATCTGTCAATGCCAGATTTGAATCTAAACCGAGATAGACATCAAATTCTATAGCATTTGAAAACCACTTTAAAGTATCACCTTCAAAAGAAATATCAATTGCGTTATTAATAGGTGACACTAGATTGAATAACAATGAATCTCGTATAACAAAATTTGAATCACTCTCATCGAACAACAAATTATTTGTCGTACTTGTTATGCGAATCTTATAATCTCTCCCACTTGTTAATCCTGATGGTATTGTCCAAGAGTAAGTTCCATGGCTTGGTGTCGAATTGATTATTGTGGAATTAAATACACCTCCCTTATACAACTCTATTTTAACATCCTCGCTTAGGTTATTATTCCAAGTTATTGAATAAGAAACATTTTTGTTAAGTATCTCGCCACCATTTGGATATGTGACAGTTATAGCGTCTTGTATTGAAAAATTTGAATCACTTTCATCATACAATAATCCATTTGTTACACTGGTTATTTTTATCCTGTAATCAGTT
>JAFGPR010000095.1 GCA_016936095.1 Ignavibacteriales bacterium
AAATTTTATAAAATAAATAAAAAAAAAATAATATTTATACCAAATGGAGTGGATAAAACATTTTATTGTGAATCAAAGAAGAATTTTAAAAATAAAAAATTAAATATAGTTTTTTATAATGGTTTTGATAATGAAATAGATAGGGGATTAAACAATATTCTTCAAGCATTAAATGAATTAACAAATATCGAATTCACATTATTTATAATTGGAAATAATCTAGATGATTTTGGAAAAATTTATAACTATGAAATTAGAAATTTTAAACCAATGAATGAAATAAAATTAATTGAGTTCTTAAGGGATAAACATATATTTCTAAAATCAACAACTTACGATTCGTTTCCGATTATGGTACTTGAATGTATGGCTGCTGGATTGATCGTAATAATATCAAATAAAGTTGGGATTACTTCATATATTAAGAATGGGAAAAATGGATTTGTATATTCTAATTTATCTGAGGTTAAGAAAATTATTGAAAATATTTACAATCGTAATATTAATCTGAGTTTAATTTCGGATAATGCAAAAGCTATTTGTATTGAGTTAAATTGGGAAAGCATTGGAGAGCAATATTTAAATTTATATAAAGTCTTGAATAGAAAGTCAAATTGAAATATATATTTATGAGTATTTAATTTCGGTTTGTTGTTATGACATTGATTACAATTATCTTACCTATATATAATGCATGGCCATTTCTACCTGAGGCAATGGATTCGCTTTTGAATCAGACGCTTAAAGATATAAAAATATTAGCAATTGATGATGGTTCAACGGATGAATGTACAAAATATCTGTCTGAACTGAATGACCCGAGAATTAAAATTATTACAAAAGCAAATAAAGGATTAGTTGAGACATTAAACTTTGGTTTAGAATTAGTTGATACGCCATATTTAGCAAGAATGGATGCTGATGATATTTGTGAGGAAAATAGATTTGAAAGACAACTACAATTTTTGCAAGGAAATAAAGAATATATACTTTGTGGATCATCAGTGAAATATTTTGGTAAGATTAAGAACAATTATTGGCGAATAAATATGCCACAAAAACACGAAGATATTATGTCTGCAATGTTAAATCGAAGAAGTGCTATCATTCATCCAACTATTATGGTTAGAACAAAAGTAATGAAAGAAATTGGAGGTTACAGAAATAGATTCTTTCCTGCAGAAGATTATGATTTATTTTTAAGATTGGGAAAAAAAGGGAAATTAGCTAATTTATCAGAGCATCTTTTATTTTATAGAGTTAGTGGGAAAAGTATTTTTGCAAGTAATATCTATGTTAGTCTAAAAAAATATGACGAAGCAAGACTATTATATTTTAATAGAGAGAAAAAAAAAATTAAAAATTTACTTAAGAAATTTACTAGAAAGGTAGATTCATTTTCTGTTTATGTTTATAGAAAAGGAGTAGATAAATATGTAAATACAAGTAAATTTCTGGGATATTCATATTTTTTCTTTGCTGCAATTATGAATCCATCTCGTGTATTTTTATTTCTTAAAAGAAAATTTACCCGAAAAAGTTAATAATATAAATGTAATTAACCTACCTTTGAATACTCTTGATTATTAAAAATTTATTATAAATATTACAATACAAATTATATCAATTTGGTAAATAATTTTTTAATATTTACAATAATTAAAAAAAGAAACATTAAATAAATTTGGTGATGATAAATTAAATTAAATATGACTCTTAAAAAAATAAAAATTGAAATATTAGGACTTAAAATTAATAGAATAAATTATGAAGACTATTTGAATCAAATAAATACTGCTATTAACGAGAATGAGAAGTTAATAATTATGTATGCAAATGCAAACACGTTAAATATAATTCAAAAGCATAATAATCTAAAATGTATATATGAAGTTGCTGATATAATTCAACCTGATGGAACAGGGTTGTATCTAGCTTCTATTTTTCTTTTTAAGGAGAATAAATTACCAATTCGGTTTTTAGGTTCAGATTTTTTTATCCAATATTTAATACCAGAGATATTAAAACGAAAATGGTCAATCTTCTTCCTAGGAGATAAAGATGAAACATTATCAAAAGTGAAAGAAAAATATCCTGATATGAATATTGTTGGAGTTAAAAATGGATTTGACTATAAAAATGAAGAGATTATTGATTCAATAAATTCTTCAAAACCAGATATCTTACTTATCGGGCTTGGAACACCAAAGCAGGAAATATTCATTTATCAAAATTATAAGAATATAAATGCAAAAGTAATATTACCCGTTGGAGATGGTATAAAGGTTTTTGCCGGAACAAAAGTTAGAGGTCCAAAATTTATTCAAAAAATTGGACTTGAATGGTTAGTCAGAACATTTTATTCACCAAAAAAATATTTTAAGAGATATTTTTTTGGAAATCCGATATTTATTTTTAGAATATTAAAACAAAAATTTTCAAATGTAATTTCGAAAAATTAAATTTATTAAGAATTATAAAGTAAAAGAATAAAGAGAATTAAATGAAATTATCTAAATTATTTTTATCATTACTTTCATTATTAGTATTTACTTCTCAAATATTTTCACAGAAGATTGAAGTAGATAAAAATAAATTCAGTATTTTTTATAATGTCGAAAAGAGAAATTTCATTGATGAAAAGCCTGATGATATTACAATCAGAGATTATTATGAATTTACTAATCCTGATGAAGCAGGAAAATTAAAATTACCAATGATAAATTTAATCGTTGCTATTCCTCCAAATACAAAACCCAATATCTTAGTAATCCCAATTACTCAAAGAAAACTTAATAAAATTATTCCTTCCATCAACCCATCAATAGAAAGTGAACTAAACATAGACTATAAGGTCAAACCCATTAATTACGATTATGAGAAAATATTTGGTTTTAATTTATTTGAGATTGAGAAATATTTTTGGTATCGTGATTTTTACTGTATTTCTCTCAAAATTTATACAGCTGAATATTTGATTTCAGAAAATTCGCTTGTTGAGTATGATAAATTTAAAATTGAATTCTCTTTTGATGAAAATATTATGTTATTGGAAAATTCACCAATAGAATTACTTTCAAATTTTGATAATTTACTCTCTAGGATAATTATCAACAACACAATTGCTGAACAATTTAGAACGAATGATTATCAGATATTTAGTGATACAACAGGGAATTGGATAAACTACGATAAGATGTATTTAAAATTGGCAATAATTAAAGATGATGTCTATAGAATTAATAAATCAAAATTGGATTCGTTAGGAGTACAAATCCTTGACCCTAAGAAAATTCAACTTTTTGAATCAGGCGTAGAAATACCGATATATGTTTTTGGTGAAGAAGACGGAAATTTTGATGAAGGCGATTACATAGAATTTTATGGTCATAAAAATTATTCTGGACTAGAATATCGAGTAATAAATAATTCGAATTCAACAGATATACCATATATGAATCGCTATACTGATACATCATATTATTTCCTAACTTGGGATAATGTGGATGGTAAACGGATAAATATTCAAGATTTATATAAATCTGAAATTACTGATGAGTTAAACTATTATACTAAATTTTTACATGTAGAAAATGATAAAAAATTTATGACTGTAGCTTCTGATTTTTTAAATCAAGATCCTTGTTGGCTTAAGACAGATTTATGGGCTTGGGGTACTTTGAATGAGTGTGATTCATTAAAAAGTGAATTTTGGGTGGATGGTGGAACACTTTCAGATAAAACTGCAGCAATCCATTTAAAAGTTGTCAGTGTATCAGTAACTGCTGGGTCGCACCACCTTTCATTGTACGTAAATAATAGCAAATTAGATCAAAGAAGAGCATACACCAACGATAGGATTTTAATGGGGGGAACATTTAGTTCAAATTTATTCAACAAAGGAGCAATTAATTATCTTAGAATTTTTAATGAAGATAATGATACAGTTAATGCAAATCCAAGTCTTGAGGACATAAACCAAGTTGCTTATGATTGGTATGAAGTCGAATTGCCTGTCAATTTGTCAGCAATAAATGATTCTCTAACATTTCAATTTAACCATGATATTTCACCTGGAGAAAAGAAAATTAAAATTTCAAACATATCTTCTAATGATTTGATTATTTATAAAGTAAGTCCAAGATTAAAAAAAACAACAACTTTTTCTTTAGTCGGTACAAATTTGTATTTTACTGACACCGTAAATATTGGTGATAAATATATTTTAATCCCAAGTAATTCAACCCAAAAACCCTTAATAAAATCAATTCGTAATTTCACTAATCTACGAAACTCAAATAACAATGGAGAATATATTATTATTACGAATAGATTATTTAATTCAGCTTTCGATTATGGTAGTTTTATTAGTGATAGTTATAAAAGTAATTTTAGTAATGATAACATTACTACTAAAGTCGTTTTTGTTAATGACATATTTGATGAATTTAGTTGGGGTTATCCATATCCAGAATCGATAAAAGAATTTCTAAAAATTGCGTTCCAAAATTGGTCTTCTCCAAAACCAGCCTACTTATTATTAATGGGAAGTGCAAGCTGGGATTACAAAAACATTTTTAGTAATCCGATAAATAAAAATTTTGTACCAACATTTGGTCATCCAGTATCAGATACCTGGTTTACTATGTGGAGTGATACAGGAAAGATACTTCCTCAAATGTTTGTTGGACGACTTCCTGTATCAGATAATCAAGAAATATATAGTTATATAAATAAACACAAAAATTATCTAAATCAAGATATTGATTTCTTCAATAAGAGATTTTTATTATTTTCGGGTGGATTGAATGATTATGAAAGAGTACTTATGAAAAATCAAAATGAGGTTGTAAGATCTTATGCTGAACAAAGACCTTTAGGATTAAAGTCAACTCATTTTTACAATACTGGTAAATTAGGTGAAGCTTTAGGTCCTTATACTACTGATTTTATTGATAAAGAAATTGGACTCGGTGGAGTTGTTATCAGCTATCTTGGACATAGTGCCATGAATACATGGGATAATGGAATTACTGATATAAAAATGTTGGATAATCTAAGTGGCAAAAGTTCATTTATTACTGATTTTGGATGTGCAACTAATAAATTCGCCGAACCAAATGCAAAAGCTTTTAGTGTTATTGGTGTAATTGATGGTCAATTACTCGGTTACATAGCAAATTCCTCTCTTGGTTTTTCAACTACCTCATATAATTCTCCTATATATTTTTATAATAGTATGTTTATTGATTCAACTTACTCCATAGGGGCTTGCCATTTAGAATTAAAAAATAAAATATATACTTACCTGGGATTGAATACAGTGACAAAATTATTTGCAGAAACAAATTTATTAGTTGGTGATCCGATATTATCTATTGTTTTCTCTAGATATCCAAATTTAAATATTGTTGAAGAAAAAGTTTGGTCGAGTATTGACTTCCCAACAGATTTTAATGAATTTTGCCCAATTTCAATTGTTTATAATAATTTTGGTCTTGCGCCAAGTGATAGTTTTTCTTTAAAAATTTCAACTGTTTATAAAGATCAACAGAATGAGTACATTATTAATAAAATCTTACCCACTTTTGAAGATACAATTATCTTTAATCTTCCAATAAAAAAAATGCCGGGTTTACATTCTATAAATATTGATTTAGATTATCAAAATAAAATTAATGAGGGGGATAATGAACAAGATAATTTTGTTACATTTTCGATTTATGTTACTTCTGTTGCTGTTCGTCCACTTATTTATGAAAGATTATATTCTAAAATAAAAGACACTATTACTTATTTAAATCCAAACATATCACAAAATTCTAATAATACAATAATTATTGAAATTGATACAAATGAAAATTTTAGTAATCCCAATGTATTTACAAAAGAGATAGATACATTTAAAACTATAATTGATTTAAATGATTATCATCTAATACAAGACAATAGATATTGGATACGGGGACGATTAAGCACGGAGGAAATATATTGGGGAACTACATTCTCATTTATAAAGGGAAATGATAACTTAAAATATTTAATAAAAGATAGTACAAGTAGAAGTGATCTTGAAAGTGAGAATCTTATTTACCAAAATAATTCTTATTCTTTAGCTGTAAACGATACGTTCGTATTAAAAGTTGAATCAGCTAAATGGGGTGGGTATGGTAATATTTTATTAAATGATGTAAGTATGTTGCCAAGTACTTGGTCATCAGGTATGGGTGTAGCTATTTTTGATAGTGCTACAATGTCTCTTGATACATCATATACATATTATTTTTGGAATCAACCTGATGCTCCGAATCAACTCGCTTATTTAATTAATAGTACCACATCGGATCAAATTGTTGCGCTTTGTGTAATGGAAAACGGTGCAAAAAATATTACTGATAGTTTAAAAACAGCGATAAGAAGTTTAGGGAGTACAAAAATTGATTCTCTTAGGGAATGGGTCCCTTGGCTTCTTATTGGAAGAAAAGGAGCCTCTGGAAATGAGGTGATTGAGAAGATAAAATTTACTGGCGTTAATGAACCATTTATACTGGAAGGAATGAAAACGTACATTAGAACAAAAAGTAGTGGATATTTATTAACAAACACTATTGGTCCAGTATCACAATGGGATTTTATTAAAGCAGATTATGACTTATCTAATGATTCGAAAATTGAAGTAATTCCATTAGGTATTAAATCTGATAATTCTTTTGACACACTTAATACTATTTTATTATCTGATAGCTTGATAGAGCTTGAAAATAAAATTACGAAAGAATATCACTATTATAGATTTTTAATAAATTTTGTACTCTCATCTCTTGGAGACTCACCTAAATTATCTAGTATAGGTTTAAATTTCATGGGTATTCCTGAATTAGGAGTCAATTATCAAGTTGTAGATTTATCACCTGATACAGTAACTCAAGGTGAAGATATTAACATTAAATTCGGAGTTTATAATGTAGGTGAATCTACTGCTCTAAATTTTAATGTTGCTACAGAAATTATTAATATGCAAACAAACACTGTTGAACAAGTCTTTAGTGAATTTGTTGATTCGTTATCTTCGAAAGATAGGAAAAAATTTGAAATAAATTATAATACCGTTAATACTAATGGATATAAAAAATTTAGGATTCGAATTGATTCATCGAATTTTGTACCCGAACTTTATGAGGACAATAACATTTTTGAAGTTCCTTTTTATATTAAAAGGGACACAACTAAACCTGATATTTTAGTAACTTTTGATGGGAGTGATATTCTCGAGGGAGATTTTGTTTCACCCGAAGTCGAGATTTATATCGAATTAAATGAACCGTCTTTAATTCCAATCAATGATCCTAATTCAGTAGCGATTTATTTAGATGAAATAAGAATTAATTATTCAACAGATTCTGATAGTCTTAGTTATACTTTTTCGGAGCAAAATCCTAAAGTAAAAGTAAATTATAAACCTAATTTA
>JAFGPR010000096.1 GCA_016936095.1 Ignavibacteriales bacterium
AGCATCAATTGAAACTGACTTGACCATTGCAATGGATCATATGATTCTTACAGCTGAAAGTGAGGGTGTGGGTACTTGTTGGATAGCAGCATTCAATGAAAAAATTTTGAGAGAAGCATTAGAACTGAAAGACAATGAAGTTGTATATGCAATAACTCCGTTAGGTTACCAAAACGATGGATTTAAAAAACGTGTTGAGAAGGATCGCAAATCTTTTAATGAAGTTATAAAATTTTTATGAATATAACTGAAATAAATGCAAAGTCATTGTTGAGGAAGCATAAACGAATTGATTCTTGGTTTGCGGCAAGATATGGAATGAATTTGTACCGAGGTTGCTCACATAATTGTGTGTATTGCGATGGTCGAGATGAGAGATATTTCATTGATGGAGAATTTGGAAAAGATATAATGGTGAAAAGAAATGCTCCTGAACTTCTAAGAAACGAATTAAATCCTGCAAGGAAAAGAATCCCTATAAAAAAAGGTTATTTTATGATTGGTGGTGGTGTGAGTGATAGCTACCAACCAATTGAGGAGAAATATAAAATTACAAAAAGTGTTTTAGAAATTATTAATTCATATAATTATCCTGTTCATATTCTTACTAAATCCACTTTAGTTTTGCGTGATCTTGATTTGCTAAAGGAAAATAATGAAAACAATAAAACAATTGTGAGCTTTAGCTTCTCATCAGTGGATGACGATACTAGTAAAATATTTGAACCGAATGTCGCAGCTCCATCAGAAAAATTAGAGGTTATAAAAAAAATAAAGTCAAAGGGGATTACTTGTGGAATGTATTTAATGCCAGTAATTCCTTTTGTTACTGATACAAAAGAGATGATTACTGCGAGCGTAAAAAAAGCCAAAGAAATTGGAATAGATTTCATTATATTTGGTGGATTGACTTTAAAAACAGGAATTCAGAAAAATTATTTTCTTAATATCTTGAATAAATTTTATCCACATCTACTGTGTGAATATGATATGATATATCAAAACGATAAGTGGGGTAATGCAAGTGATGAATATTATCATTCAATAAATCAAATATTTTTCTCAGTTGCAAGCGAATATAAAATGAAGATTAGGATCCCGATAGAAATAATTGATGGGTATATAGACGAAAATGATAAAGTGATTTTTATTTTAGATTGTATTGATTATTACACAAAAATCAGGAATAAAAAATCACCATTCGGATATGCTGCTTATTCTTTATCGAAAATTAACGAACCATTATCATCAATTAGAAAAAACATTGATAAGATAAATGGAGTAGGGGCATTAACGAAAAAAATAATCTGCGAAATTATTGATACAGGTAAATCAACTTATTTAGAAAAATTACAAATAAATTAAATATGAATAGAAAAGAAAAAGCAATCGAATATTTTCGGGGGAGTTATAATTGTGCTCAATCTGTTATACTTGCTTATTCCGATTTAGTCGGAATAAGTGAAATAAATGCAAAATCAATTGCTGCTGGTTTTGGAGGTGGAATAGCACAAACTAAAAAAACATGCGGTGCAATTACTGGTGCGATTATGGTAATTGGACTAAAATATTTTAATGAAAATAAAATATCTGAGTCAAAAGAAAAGACATACAAAATCTCACAGAAGTTTATGGAAGAATTTATGAAGAAGCATAAGTCAACCGATTGTGAAGAATTGTCGGATGAAAAGCTAAATATTGTAGGTGAAGATGGAAAAATTATTTATAAAGATTGTGAAAGATACATTCTTGATGTTTGTAAAATATTAGAAAAATATTTATAGAAAATGATAACAGAGAAATTTAAAATACGAGCCAATGAATCTGATAAAAATGGATTTGTAAAAATGTCATCTTTGGTAGGTTATTTAATCGAGATTGCCGGAGAAGATGCTGACAAACTAAATTTTGGTTTTGATGATTTAGATATGCATGGAAAATATTGGGTGTTATCTCGTTTATTAATCGAAATTAAAGAATTACCAAAATGGCGAGATGAAATTGTAATAATGACTTGGCCCAAAGGAATAAATAAACTTTTTGCTTTACGTGATTTTGTTATCTTAGATAAGAGAGAAGTGGAGATAATTAAAGTTACTTCTGCTTGGTTGGTCTTAGACAGAAAAACTAATAGACCTTGTAAAGTTGAAGATGTGATTTCAGATTTTAACTGTATCATAAAAAAAGATTCAATCGAGTTTTTACCAAATAAAATTGGTATTTCAAATGAGGTAAAATTTATTTATTCTAAAAAAGTTCTAAGCAGTGATATTGATGTTAATTTGCATGTTAATAGTTGTAAATATATTGATTGGGTTATTGATTGCTTAGATAAACAAATTGAAAATATTCTTTCATTTCAAATAAATTTTTTAAGTTCGGCAAAATTGAATGATATAATTGAATTACGAGCCACCGAAAATTATGATTATATTGAAGCAACTAATTTTGAAAATGAAAATAGAATAATAAATGCAAAAATTATTTATAGCAATTAATGAAGTGCTTTAGAAAAGATAATATTAAGTATTCAGTCATTAAAGAATATAAAAATGGCAAATCAGGAACGAGTCATTTAATCTCAGACGGAATAAATAAGTTTATTTTAAAATGTTTTGAAAGGAAAGAATTTTCATATATAAAATTTGATGAATTATTAAATCAAGAAATAAATGCATTCAATAAACTTAAAGAGATAGGAGTTTCTATTCCTGAATTACTGGAATTTAATAAAGAGAGAAATTATTTAATTAAACAATTTATTGATGGGAAAGTCGCCACAGAATTAGTTGCAGAAAATAAATTAGATGAAATGATTATATCGCAGCTTTTTGAAATAGTTAAAATTGTAAATAATAATTATTTTAATATAGATTATTTCCCAAGCAATTTTGTTTGGACTGGTGAAAAATTATTTTATATTGATTATGAAGTTCAACCCTATGCTGAAGAATGGAATTTTGAGAATTGGGGGATTTATTATTGGTTAAATTCAGAAGGATTTGCAAAATAC
>JAFGPR010000097.1 GCA_016936095.1 Ignavibacteriales bacterium
AACTAACAAATATATGTAATTCAAAAATTTGCAGTATGTTAACTAATTCAGAATCAATAAGAACAAAAGAACTTTGTGAGAATAACCCTTACAAAGCGATGGAAATAGCTGAACTAATTTTCAAAGAATTGCAAATGAAAACAATTACTGAATTTGCAGAAATATCAACTGTTTCGGAGCGCACACTTTACAACTGGGTGCAAAATCCTGAATTTGCAAATATTGAATTTTCAATTTTTTGCAATGACAAATATATTCCTGCAAAATTAAATTCAAGTCTTTTAAAGTGATTATTTTTTAGCAAACTATTGCGAAAGTTAATTTTTTTTTATACTTTTATTTTTGAATAACAACCATTAAATAAATCGAAATCATGGACGAATGTTTAGCTAAATATTACGCACATATCAAAGAGTTGGTACATCATGCAGAATCGTACCATAATCAAATAAAAGACTTAGAATTGAGAATATCAATTGAGGAGGAAAAGGACTATATTATGCAGTATCTTTTGGCTTCAAGAAGCTACTATGAAGACAAAATAACGGAATGTAAACGACGTATAAGGCGAATACACGAGCGTATTAATTATATTAACAATAAAATAACATCTAAATTGAATTAAAATGGAAAAACAGGATTTAAACATTATCGAAACATCATCTATTGATGTTATAGAGGCCAGTCAAAGGGCTGAATTTGACATACAAATAATGACAGCTAAAAGATACCCCAGGGACTTAAAACGAATAAAAGACAATTGTTTGGCAATAGTAACTATGGATAAAGAAATTGCCGCTTCATGCCGCTATGCTTTGCCAAGAGGCGGTAAAAGCATATCGGGTCCATCTGTTCACTTAGCACGGATTATTGCTCAACAATATGGAAATATAAGAGTAGATGCAAAAATAAAACAAGTAACAGATAAACAAATAGTTTCAGAGGCCGTGTGTTTTGACCTTGAAACAAACTACGCATGTAAAGTTGAAGTAAGGCGTTCTATTATCGGTAAAACAGGCCGGTTTAACGATGATATGATAACAGTTACAGGAAATGCTGCAAACTCAATCGCATTTAGAAACGCTGTTTTAAATGTTGTACCAAAGGGAATAACAGACCTTGTTTATAAAGCGTCAATGAATGTATTAACAGGAGATTTAACCGATGAACAAAAGCTTGTATCTGCTAGAAAAAAAGCGTTCGATTATTTTAAATCTGAGTATAATATCTCAGAAGAACAAGTATTAAATTCAATGGGGTTACGCTCTGTTAATCAAGTTAAATCAGAGCAAATTGCAGACCTTAGAGCTATGATGCAAGCGATAAAAGATGGTGATTCAACCCCGGAAGAAATGTTTAATTTGAAAACCGAAGTTAAGAACCCATTTGAAGAACAAAAAACAGAAAATAAAGAACAGCCTAAAAACATTGAAAAAAATGAAACCGACACCGGAAAACTATTTCCAGAAGGAAATCAGAAGTAAGTATATTTCTAATTCGCAAATAAAAGCGTTTTGCGGAACTCCGGCTCGTTCGGGGTGTCAAGCAAAAGCAATGGCTGAACTACGTGGGGAATGGAAAACAGAACCATCAAAAGATATGCTGATAGGTTCTTATGTTGATGCTCACTTCGAATGTTCATTGAGTAAATTTAAATTACTAACGCCTGAGATTTTTAAAAAAGATGGTAATTTACTTTCTGAGTTTAAACACGCTGAAACAATCATAAAAGTTGCAGAAGCCGATGAATTGTTTATGAAATTCATGGATGGAGAAAAACAGGTTATTTTAACTGGAAAAATAAATGAACTTGATTTCATAGGCAAAGTTGATGTTTTGCACCCTCATATTATAGTTGATTTAAAAGTGATGAAAGACTTTGAAAGGATATGGTGTGAAGGTTTTGGAAAGTTGAATTTTATAGACGCCTGGGGTATTTCCGAACAAATGGCAATTTATCAGGAATTGGAATATCAGAGAACTGGTATAAAAAAAGAATGCTATATTGCAGCATTAAGCAAGGAAAAACACCCGGATAAGGCTGTAATCTATTTACCTCAAGAGATTTTAGATGATGCTTTACTTTCTGTAAAGATAAAATCAGAAACGGTAAAAAGAATTAAGTATGAAGGTCAAGAGCCGGAACGATGTGAGAAGTGTGACTATTGCAAGTCAACAAAAAAACTCAACAATATTACATCAATTTATGATTTATAATACATCATTAATACATCATTATGCTATTTAAAGTTTACGAATTGAAACTAGAAGGTAAAAAATATTTTAATGTTAATACTTTCCCGGTGAATGACAAGCAAAAGGCATTAATTACAGGGTTTGCAACTGCTTACAATGGTTTAGATATTAATTTTAAAGCATTGCGATATTTTTGCAATAAGAATAAAATAGCATATTCTGAGCGCAAATCATTAATGTAAAAATTTAAAAATAATATGGATATGCTATTGACAAGTATTAAAAAAATTAGTACTTTAGTCTCTCATAAGGTTTGAGTTCTAGTTCGGTTTGGATGGTTGTTCAGTGGCCGCCTTGTTTGGTGGTCATTTTTTAGAAACAGAAAATTACATAAAGTAAAATGAAAAGGGTAATATTAAGAAAAGATTTATTAAGCAAACAGGAATATCATGAGCGTTATGGAATTGCCAGACCAACAATTAACAGAATGATTGATGAAGGTAAATTGATTGTAGAACGCATTTCTGGCATTGATTATATTAAAATATAAATGTTTTTTTGGCTACTTAAAATTACAAAATGTATATGGATGGGTGGATAAGTTTACACAGGAAATTGCAAGATAATCCGTTATGGTTCTGCGAATCGTTTACAAAAGGTCAGGCTTGGGTTGATTTATTATTGATTGCTAATTATGATGAAAATTATTTTTACAAGAGAGGTGTAAAAATAAATATAAAGAGAGGTCAAGTTGGATGGAGCGAACTCGCTTTAAGTGAAAGATGGAAGTGGTCAAGAAGTAAGGTAAGAAAATTCTTAAAAGACCTTGAAAAAGAACACCAAATAACACAACAAAAAAGTAATGTAACTCAGATACTTACAATAGTTAATTACGATTTATACCAAAATAAAGAACAGCAAAACGTACAACAGAAAGACACCAAAAAGACACCAAAAAGACACCAAAAAGACACTAACAATAAAGATAATAAAGATAATAAAGATAATAATATAGAAACAATTCAATTAAATTTTAAAAACGAAGTAAAAAAATACACACAGTACGATATAACATTACTTAAAGAGTTTTATAATTATTGGAGCGAACCAACAAGAGACAAAACAAAAATGAGAAAAGATTTAGAAAAGACATGGGACACTGGTAGAAGATTAACAAATTGGTTTAATAGACAAAAAAAATGATAACAGAATTCAAGATAAAAAAGCTTAATGAATTATTAAAATCAATTAATAGTGATTCAAGAATAAGTTATGCTCAGGATATAATTAATGAGTTGATTGAAAACTATAACCATTCTGAGGCAACATTAAGCTTTATTAAATCAAAAAAAATAGGAATAAGAGTTGATGATTATAATTATTTCATTGAAAAATGCATCGATGTATTAGAAACTCTAGGATTTGATAGATTTGATTTATTTAAAATTGATTATAAAGCTATAAAATTCATAAAAAAACATAAGCATAAATTAAAAAAACCATTAGATAGGGAATATTTATTAATTCTTATTGATTTATATAGATATCACACATTTACATTTGATAAAGAACCAAATAATTTAACAGACTTAAAAAATGCCTATACCGAAATTGAAAATAATAGAGACTAATCCGGTCTTACAAGATTATGAACAATTAAAAAATAAATTGTTTATCGATACAGATTCAGTAATTGAAAAACCTCCGATTTGTTTAAGCATAGTACAACATGGGAAAAATTACAGATTTGGTACACTTGGTAATTTTAGTTGTATAGGAGGAAAAGGAAAAGCAAGGAAAGGATTTTTAGTATCAGCAATTATAGCTTCCTGTTTAGGTTATTCTAATATATTAAATTTTAATGCTCATTTAACTATAGGTAAAAAAATAGTTTTGTTCGATACTGAACAGGGTGATTATGATTTGCAAATAGCTGCTAAAAGGGCGATAAGATTAAATAATTTAAATCAACATCCTGATTATTTTGATGTTTATGCTTTAAGACAATTAACTACATCAGATAGAGTTTATTTTATTGAACAATATTTAGAAAAAACAAAAGATGTTGGAATTATATTTATAGATGGAATTAGAGATTTACTTATAGATATTAATAATACAGACCAATCTACAGAATTAACTACTAAGTTAATGCAGTGGACTAAGGTTTATAATATACATATTTGCGTTATATTACATGAAAACCCAGGAAGTGATAAATTAAGAGGTCATTTAGGAACAGAAATTACAAACAAAGCAGAGACAGTAATATCAGTAGAAAAACCAAAAGAAAATCAAGATTTAAGCATTGTTATTCCAAAAGCTACAAGGGGAACAATTCCATTTAAAGAATTTGCATTTTTAATTAATGAATATGGTTTACCAGAATTAACGGATTATGAATTAACATTTTAAATAACTTAATAGAATGGGGAGGCGAAAGCACAGCAAATAATGTAGAAATTCTTATAAAAAAACATAGAAACGGTTCGCTTGGCGACATAATATTGCAGCGGACACATAATTTTAGCGCAATAACAGAAATAGAACAGGCATTTATTTAGACTAAATACAAATAACAAATAAAATCAAAAAAACATCCTCTAAAATTTGCAGACACAAAAACTATTCGTATATTTGTATAGAACAATTAAAACAAACAACGATGAACTACTCAGCAAAACAAATCGAAAACGCAAAAAGAAACTACAACGCATTTTTGCAATACACAACAGCTAAAGAGGATTCAAACTATTCAGTTGACCCTTTTGAAGCTGAACGCAGAGCAGAGTTCCATAATAGTATAGTAAGTAAAATAAAAGACGGAAATACAGAACTCGAAAAAGAATGGAAACTTTTCTTTTTGAATGAAGAAGTAAAAGAAGACCAAAAAGCAGAAGCAAGCAAAGCAAAATTAGCTGCAAATAAAGAAGCATCAGCCGACATTTTAGCCCCAGTTAAACAAATGAAAAAAATAGGTGAATTTGGAAAATGGTTGAACACCTCTGGAAATCCTTACAGAAAACAACATTTTAATAAAAAATATACAGTTGAAGCAGTTAACGCATTTTTAGAAACATTATAAAAAAAACAACTATGAAACATTTAATAGAAACATTAGAAAAAAAGTTTAGTGGCTACGGACATTACAAGATTAGTATTGAAATTGAAGGTAAAAAATTGTCAACAACAACCACTAATATGCCAGCTATAGATGCAGCGTTTGATGACTGTTATGATGATTTAGATAACTCAGATAGAATTTACGAAACAAGAAAAGAAGCGCAAACAGCTTTAGTAAATGAGATTTTTTACGCAAATGATATAAAATTATAATTATGACAAGAGAAGAATTAGGAAAACAAATTGAAACACTGCGTAAAAAATGTGGTGTTTCTACTTACCAACTGGAAAAAAAAGGAATACACTCAAGCCTTCCGGGAACAATCGAAAAGGGGAAAAAAGGATATTCGATGGACAGTCTGATTAAGTACCTTAGTGCAATTGATGAAAATATATATCTGAGTGTTGAAATAGAACGTTATTAACATGTAAAAATTTAGCGAAGCCCAAATAATAGTATGTATAAAAGAACAGAACTTATGGAAAATACATTTGAAAACGCATTAGATTATGTACGCCAATTAAGCCAAATAGATGAAGGCTGGTCTGAGAGCGAAAAAACATTAGCATCCGCATTTATGAGTTATGCAGCAAAGGTAGTTAAAAATAATGCCGTATTACCGCATGTTAGCAATAACGAAGCGGATTGTAAGTACAAAGATTCATGTGGACACGATTATTGTAATTTAGATGAATGCCCGGAATATGAGCCGATAGATAGCGAACGTTATTTGTTGATTGAATGGATACAAGGACACCCAGTAATTGACGGAGCGAAATACGCTGACACAAAACAGGAACTTATGGACTATTACGATTCATTGCCAAAAGGATTAGAGGTTGAATACACTATTTGTCGGATTTATAATGTTCGCTAACGGCTGAGTGTATGAAACGTTGGGGATTAAAAGCGGTATCCTATCCCGATACACGAAAGTAAATTAAAGGTAATACCGTATAATTTGCAAGAACACCCGTATATTTTATATTGTGTGTTACCGCCAGTTTTCACTTCGATTATGGACGAATTAATATTACAAGACATATCAAAAGAGATAGAAAAAAAGTACGATTGCAAAGTGGTATCAATTTCATTTGCTCAATTACTTAGCCTTTGCGTACACGTTAAAATACAGTTTAATGAGGACTTTTTATACAAGCCCTTTGATGAATTGCCAAAACCTGAAACAATCGTTTTTTCTGAACGCTCAATAATATTTTATAAGCGTGTTGATTTATTCGATTGTGTCAAAAATAACTGCCGTCTCAATTAAATTGGCGGTAACGGATGGTTGTATGTATAGTATTTTTAACTATTTAAAAGCACAAAATTATGAACGACAAAGAATTAAAAGACGAGTGCATGGAAAATGCAGAAATTGATTTAAGAAGGTACAGTAATAGTGAACTCACACAAATAAGAGAGGCAATGCGAATGTATGCAGAACGCAAGTTAAAATTATTTGCTATACCTGATGTTATGGCAAGTGTTTCTGATGAATTACTTTTAAGAGCAGGAAGGTACGAAGATGAAGCAAATGCCGACTTTGATACAGATGGGGTACAACACAACCTAAATATTGGCAGATACGATGGCTTGATGCAAGCCGTTCAAGAGATTAATAAACATTTGCCATAAC
>JAFGPR010000098.1 GCA_016936095.1 Ignavibacteriales bacterium
TAAGTAGTTTGTAAAATCAAATGTTCGTGTACTTTTAATGACCTCCGGATATTTAGATTTTAATTGATATGCAAACTCATCCATTGTCCGTGTTGAAGAATACTTGTCCCCAGCCAGATTGTTGTTGGCAATTACCCTGTATATATCATCCGAGCTCTTATGATAATTATTATAGCTGGTTTCATTAATCAAGTATGCTAATATCGTAAAAACAGATGCGATTCCAATAATTAATCCTAAAATGTTAATAGAATAATAGAGCCTATTTGATTTTAGACTTCTAAAAAATATTTTAATCGTTTGTCTAATCATTTTACTTAATATTTATCATTAATGCAGTGTCGAATGCGTTTTTCTTGCCTTGTGCCTAACGGTCCCCGCATATGAATAGTGGTGGGTTGCGTACTGTTTCATTGTCAAGGTACAAGAAAGTTGGAGCGGGTTACAGAAGCCAGAATCCCTGGAATCCCCACCATTATTTATATGCGGTGTTAGGCACTGGGCTTCTTTCATTATCAACCATTTACGCCTCAAGCTAACACAAATTTTTGTTTTATCAGGGTTGGTAGTCAGAGCGTTAGAGCGGGATGAACTTGAAGGCTCTTTTGGCATTTTTGGATTGAGGGCAAGCCATGTGGGAATGCCAAATGTGCCTAAAAGTGAAGGGATGGACATATCATTTATTTTTTTGACCAATTATACTCCTCCCTTTTTGAAATAAAGTTAATGATTCTATATTCTCTTTTTCATCCAAATTAAAAGTAATCTGGGCATCGGTTACTTTCATAAAGAATTTATTCTCTTCGTATGGAAATATCTTAACTTTTTGCTGTCCACTTACTTGAATATGCAAATTTTCCTCTTCAAGAGATACTTCCATGAATACCTGGGGCGCAAGTTGGTATTTGCCTTCATATTTTTTAAGCTCATTATTATCTAAAACGATTTCTTTAAATTCTTTTTTAGCAAAATTTGGCAGATCATTTTCCGGTTTTTCTCCTCTCATTAGTAAAATTGCTCGATTAGATAATGCCAACAGAATATCGCTGCTATTCCCACAATTTGCCATTACATAAATTCCTTTTTTTATTCTGGTGTCCAATATAAAATATGAACTAAAACCGGGTTCATCTCCTCCATGTAATAATAATTTTCCATCATTATTAATTGTAATACCCACACCTAATCCATAATTATTAGGAGTAAATTGGTTTGTCTGTATTTCCTGAACCAAAATTGAATCCAAAATAGAGACTTCTTTATATTTCCCATTGTTAAGTTGTGTTATCAATATTTTAGCCATATCAGTTGGGGTAAAGTAGGCATCTCCTGCTGGAAAAACATTATATCTGTAAAAATTGGTCGGAATAGGTATATTATTTTCTGTGTGGTAGGGAAGTGCCATTCTCTCCATCATTTCTGGGGTTGGATAAAAAGGTTCTAATCCTTTAATGTCTAATGGCATTAAAATATTATCCTTCACATAATCATTATATGGTTTATTTGTAACATTTTGCAATATGTAACCAGCTAATCCAAAACAATGGTTACAATATTTAAATTCAACACCCGGTTTTTCATAAGGCACTATTTTATTGGCTAATGAATCAAGTGTTTCCGGTAAATTTTTTTCCCAGATTGGAATTTTTATAGTTACACCATTTAATCCCGAACGGTGACTGAGCAAGTGCCGCAAAGTTACAGGATTATTTTCATTATAATCGGAGTATTGGCTTCCATGCAGGTAATTTCTAATAGGTGTATCAATATCCAATTGCTTTTCCCCCTGCAATTGCATTATGCACATTGCTGTAATTATTTTAAATGTTGAACCTGTATTATATATTGTTTCTTTTGTCGCTGGAACTTTAAATTTCACATTGCTATGCCCAATAGCATTGCATAAAATCACCGAATCGGAGCTAAAAATTGAATAAGAAACAGAAGGTATTCCTGTTTCTTCCAGTATTTTTTCTATCTGGTGGTTTAAATCATTTTCTATTTTTGAAATAGGAATCTCCTGGCTTTTTGCGATGTTTGAACTAAGTGCAAGTATAAGTGAAAAGTATATAGTTGTTTTCATTGTATTAAAATTTAAGTGTGAAAATGCTATTTGCTATGAAATAGTAATTGTAAGAAAATGAATGTTAACAAATCTATGATTGGATTGAATCGAAAAATGTATCCCTGTATTTATCACTTACCGGAATTATATTGTCCCCAATTTTAATTCGATTACGTTCAATACTTTCAATCATTTTAATTGATACGATATATGAATTGTGAACCCTTATAAAATTATTTAGTGGAAGATATTTGAGTATACCATTAAAGCTTTGCAAAGTCATTATTTTTCTTGTTGTGGTATGAATCCTTAAATAATCTTTCATTCCTTCGATAAAAAGTATATCATTAAGCACAACTTTTTCAATACGGTTTTCTGATTTAACAAAAATATACTCATTACTTTGAGTGGCAATCAATTCATAGTTTTTTGCCTTTTCTTTCAGTTCCTTTTGATTTATGGCTTTGTCAGCTGCCTGAAGAAATCTTTCAAGTGTATAAGGTTTCAACAAATAATCCACAACCGAGAATTCATAACCCGTTAAAGCGTATTTTTCATAAGCAGAGGTAATGATGACTGCAGGCTTTACCTGTAAAGTATTGAGAAATTGTATCCCATTAAAATTTTTCATCTCAATATCTAGAAAGACCAGGTCAACCCAAGTACTTTTTAGGTAATTTATAGCTGATATGCCATCCTTAAAAACCGATACAAGTTCAAGTACCAAGATTTTTTCAATATAGCCCGACAGCTTATCAGCAGCCAGTTTTTCATCTTCTATGATAATACATTTAATTTTCATCAATATGCAAAACTAATGAAACAGAATAAATACCTTCTTTATTATCGAGACTCAAGTTATATTTTGATGGATACATTAAATCTAATCGTTTTATAATGTTAGATAATCCATATCCTGAACCTGTATTTTTATTTCCGGTTGAATCAAAGCTATTTTTGCATGCAAATAGAAGCTCATTTTTCCTGGATGAAAATTTAATATTTATTGGATGTTCAGCATCAGCCAGACCATGTTTAAATACGTTTTCGATAAAGGGCAGGAAAAGCATTGGAACTACCTGAATATGTTCTGATAAATTTTCTTTATCGAATTGAATTTTTATATCATTATCAAGTCGAAGGGTCTGTAATTCAATATAGTTTTCGATATATTCAATTTCGGAATGTAAAGAAACCTTGTCCTTTTCGGAATTGGAATAGATATATCGCAATAATTCCGATAGTTTATTTATGGTTTCAGAAGCTTTTGCCGGTTTGGAAGGAATTAATGAGTCAATATTATTCAGAACATTAAAAATAAAATGGGGATTATTCTGATTATTTAGTACAATTAATTGTGATTTCAGTTTTTCATTTTCGAATTCTTTTTTCTCCTGTTGTCTATTAATCCAATTTATAAATATTCTCAGAAATACCCCCGAAACACATATAAATAATGAAAGAAAAAGGACTTGTATATATCCTGAAACAGAATATCCCATCCAACCATTGCCAGCTATAGCTGAAATCACTTTTTCAATATTAACAATTAGAGGGAAGATTAAACTGGCTCCTAAAATTGATAAAATAAAAGTGAAATACTTTTGTCTTAAATAAAACTTTGGAGTAAACAAAGAATAGCCAAGATAAAATAATGCTAATGACCAAGCGAATATTCCAAGTATCCCGACCAGACTTACAACTGCATTTTCATTTGCCCATAAATTCCCTGCTAATGATGCGAGAAAAATTATGCATAGGTCGCAAAACCATACAAATCCATGTAGTGAATACAATACTGATTTTTTCATAATTGAAACTTTTTTAAATTAATAATTCATAACAAAATTTCAAGTTTTACAATTAAGAATAAAATCTAATATACTGTTTACTCAAGATAATCGACAATTCATAATTTTCTATCTATTGTTCAGTTTTTTAATAAGCGTGAAAGATAAGCAAGTGTGTGGAAGCGACGGGACGGTTGTGGGACGGGCTGGAGCACTCTTGCTTTGTGCGTTGGCAATCAATCAGTCTTTTTTTGAGCGTTGGCAAAACAAAAATCCCCTCAATTTAGCCACATTGTTTCGGCTCTGACAGCCTTGTGCCTAACGGTTCTGGTATATGGTTAGTTGGCGATTTCAAAGCTCTTTCTTATCAAGTTACAAATTACGTTGAATAAAAGTACAAAACTTTAGCAAACCACGGTTCCGCCAATTAACTATATACCATGTTAGGCACTGGCGGTTATTTATATTAATCATTCTGTTTATTAAGTTTGCACTGTCTTTCAGTCCAACATTGGAGTTGGACGGGCGAAAAAGCCCTTTGGTAAAATTTGGTTGAGGCGTTGGCTTTGATCGTTTTGCCAATGTGCCTTGCAGCGAAGGGAAGGAGTGCATCAGCCCTTTTTTACTATTTTACCGTTAAATTTGTACTCATTGATGTGCATTTTATATAAATATACACCTTGTTCCAAATCACTTATATCAATTTCGAGTATTTCTTTCTTTATGATATCACGTTCTATTGTTTTAATTAATTGACCTTTAATATTGTATATTTCTATATTGAAATTAGAATTCCCAAAGTTTACTGCCTCAATATATAGATAATCGTTTGAAGGATTGGGATAAATTGATATTGTATGCGTTAATGAAAGATTAACTGTATTTACATATGGTGTAACAAAGAGTGTTACTGTATCTGAATTGCTACAGGTATTATAATCAGTTACTTTTATCCAATATTCATACGAGCCTGTTGCTGGCCGATTAATTTGCATGATATTTGATGTGTCGTTTGTATTCCATAGATAACTTTCATAAATGTCATCTACACCTATTGTAATGCTGTCGTTCTCAGTAATTGATATATAATTTCCTAAATCTAAAATTGGTAAAGGATTCAAAACAAGATTAAAGCTATCGATAGCTATGTGGCCAAACTCATCTTCAACATTTATTTGATACATACCTTTCTCTTTAAGAATAATAGAATCATATATTGTTGAATCATTTATCTGAACTGTTTCATAACTATCATTTAAACTTAAGTTTAAGCTAGCTCCAGTGCAAATGGTATACTCAGAATTAATATCAATGTCTATGCTTTTTTCAACAACGAATTCAGCAATTTGATTGCAGTATATTGTGTCTGTACTTGAAGTCGCAAAAACTCGCCAATAATATATCTTGTTAGCGTTTAAACTATTAGGTATTGTGATTGATGTATCAGAAATATCATTGTAATTATTTGCCACATTAAATAAAGGATTATCTGCTAATTGCATATGGTATGAAATTGAATTAATTTCATTTTTAAGAGATTCCCATTGAAATTTGATATTTTCTGTTTGATAAGAGACACTGTCATTTAAACTAGGTGAAATAATATCAAATGTTTCAATTTCAGTTGTATCATAAGGCATTAGTTTAAATTCACCGATTTTAGGATGCCTATACCATTTTCCATCAACTAAAACTGAATAGTAGAAAGAAATATTCTCATCAATTTCAATTATATCTGAAACAAAATTACTGCCGTTAGAGAAGTTATTATCTGAAGTAGAAAGTAAAATGGTAGTGTCATTAAGTGATAAATAGATACAATTATTCTCTGGTGATATATTGGATGGGGAATTATATTGGATACTGAATCTATATCCATACTCTGAAGAATCAACATACGGATTATTTAAATTTGGGATTTCGTTAATATATAAAAGAATACTTTTTTCTTTAACATTTGCTATATTATTTGTGTTTTGTACTTTAAATGTGATTTTTCTCTCACCTTCTTGGGCTACATAGGAATATGCCAAATTGTTAATTTCAAGAAATTTTACCGAATCAACTTCTAATGAACCAATATTAATTCCATTGTCATAAATATCAATAATAATGTTGTTTTCAACTAAACTTCCAAAATTCGAAATCTCACAATTGACTATAATAGTATCATTTGAATAGAATGAGCCAAAATCATCAATATAAACATTTTCAATGCTAACATTAATACTTTCTGATGTTGATTTGAGATTAGTTCTTGCTGTTTTTAATGTAGTGATATCACCAAATTTTGGATAATTCTGGTATAAATACTCAGATACGGACTGAAATTCTAATAAATCGTCAATAATCTGAGAGTAAACTTCACCATGCTGTTTCATAATTGTTTCACTACTTTTTAGGTCCGATTTGGAAATTGCAATCTTACCTTTTAAACCCACATTATGAATTGCTTTCCCCATTGAGTAATTATTTTGAGTAAGTGCGCTTAAAATTTCAAAATATTTCCCTGAAGTATAGCGATAAATACTAACGGCAGAATCAAGTTCCATTAGATTAGCATAACTATTCAAATAGTCTAAATCTTTTTTACGATTATCCAGCATGTAGGCATATGCTTCCAGTGTTCCAGCATGGATATTTCCCATGTATATTAAATCTGTTGCCATGGAACCAATTTCATCTATTCCCTTGTATACAAGTTTTTCAAATGCAATACCTGCTAATTCTGTACCGACTTCTACGTAAATACCACCATCTAATAAACTTTTATGGAGTATATCAGCTCCATTTCTCAATGACATTTGACCAAATTCTGTTGCAGGAGAAATAGTAAATTCTTCAAAATATCTTGCAGACTTTAGTAAAATGGGATAATTCTCATAAGCGAAAATTGACCCCTTTATAAGGATAGGGGTATTTCCTAAAATATGAAAACCATTTTTAATATAGTTATAGTCTGTTGAATTTTGAGAATATTTGATGTAAAAATCTCTGCTGATATTTGCCTGAGCCGACATAACATGAGACATTGTATTATCATCTGGACGAGAAGAAACGTTTTCAAGAAAATCAATTGTTTCTTCACCAAGTTTAAGACCTATTTTTACACCTTTTAATACTGTATAGACATTTTTCAATTGAGCCGGTGCAGAATTAGGAATAAGTATCGACCAACCAATTGTTGACAAAACCTGACTAAGAGCAAATGTGCCATTTATTCCTAATGCCTTCCAAGGTTTATAAACATCACCCAGTTCAACCATTATTTCTGCTTGCTTGTCCCAATAGCTATCGTTTAGGCTTGCAGTTAATCTTGTGTCACAAAAACCATACTTATAGTATACATAGTTTAACAACATTCCATGTTTGTATTTATCATTTATTGCATACTCTTCATTTGGTTTATTTTGGTCGGGTATATAAGTAATAATGGGCACAATTGCAGTTATCTCCTCATCAGTATTTTTTAGAAGAGGGATGTTTGATAAATATTGACGTACTCTGTATAACGTATCAAATAAAGTAAATTCATTGTACATTTCAGGGAAACCATAGAAAATGGAAGGTACTTCTACATCTGCAAGCACTTCAAGTTTTGCTACATTGGTTGTGATCGAACCTTTTTCATTCGAGACCACACAGTTGTAATTACCTTCATCACTTAATTGAATATTGCTTATGATTAAATCATTACTTGTTATCCCAGATACCCTATTACTTTCAACTAAATCAACACCATTTTTTTGCCATTGATATGATATGTCATTTCCACTAGCCTCAATTTCGAAACTAACAAAATCACCCTCTTTTACTGATTGACCTTCAGGTTGTACTATAATCTCAAAGTCATTAACAGGTTCATCACCTTCGATGCACCTGATTGCAAATCCATTTGTTTTGTAACTATTTGCACATCCAATACCTTGATATGCGCATCCTATATCACGCTGACAAGCTAGTTCAGTATCAGCATTATCTGAACTCCATAAATGATAATACCATCCTGTTTTTGAGAAACTACCATCTCTATAACGAAGTCCAACAGGCTTTGCATTAAAATTATATTCATTGGTTGCTCCAACATTATTTGGGCAAGTCCAATATGAATAACCAACTTCTTTTAGTTTTCCTCCTGCAACTAATGAACCACCAACGAATTCAGTTAATTCATCCCAATCTTCATTTGTTGGAACATGCCAATGCGCTGGACATACATTTCCTTTGTTAACAGTAAACCAGTTGTATAATGCGCCAAAAGATTCTTTGTATGAAATATTATTGTAATACCAACAATAGCCAGGGGTAGTCAAATTTGCCCAAGAGGAATTTTCTTCAACGATTGGTATTTCAGTCCCATCATTATAATGTGTCACCTTAAGATTCTCAGCCATCCACCATTGGTCTCCAATTTTAATAGTATTATATACATTACCATCAATATCGGTGACTGTTCCGGTTTCTTGAGCTAAAATTGTGGATAATGAGAGTACTTGAAAAAGTAAAACTGCAAATATTTTATTAGTCATGAGAAGACAAGATTTGTTTAGATTTCAAATTTATTAAATTTAATAGTATAAGTCCATTTATATTTGATAAACAATAATTTATCGTTGATTAAGTACTGGCAATAAAAGCAAGTGTGTGGAAGCGAAGGGATGGTTATGGGACGGGCTGGAACACTCTTGCTTTATGCGTTGGCTATCATGTTATTTTGTCTATTTTTAGTATTAGTTTCATTAGCTCCTCCGCTTGTGCCTAACATTTGTTGGCAAACGTTAATTTTTAATAATCTTAATTATTGCATGTTTACTTTCATTAGAATATATGTTAAGTATGTATAATCCAGGCTTCTCTTCTATGAAATAATCTATATTTTCAACTTGATTATAATTATTAAATGATATTATTTGTCCAGTAATTGATTCTAATTTTATTGTTACACTATAAGGTATACTTAATTCAATTTTAATATTTCCATTTGTAGGATTTGGGTATATGTTCAATGAATTACCAAAATTATTTTCTATATAGGTAATTCTGGAAACTATATAACAAGATGAAGTGTCAATACATCCATTTTGGCTGACTTGAACTGCATAACTGCCATCTATGACAGGAGAAAAGCTATTACTAACTGCTTCAATTATTGGAGAATAGTTGTCATTACAATCTAACCATTGATAGGACGCATCAACTGCATCAGAGGTGAGTGTTGTCCCTGATAAAACTACTTCAGTATTTACTGTAAATACTATTAAACTAAGAGTAACAACAGAATCGCAACCTGAAATCGAACTAAAGGTAAAATTTAATTCTCCACTTGTTGTTCCTACGGGTATGGTTTGTCCATTATAATCGTGAGGCAATTCGTTTTCACAAATGGTTAACACATCACTGGTTAAGTATACGGGATTTACTGTTAAATCCAATGTTACAATAGAATCACAGCCTGAAACCGAACTAAAGGTAAAATCTATTTCTTCACTTGTTGTTTCTGCGGGTATGATTTGTCCATTATAATCGTAAGGCAATTCGCTTTCACAAATAGTTAGGGCATCATAGGAATAATAAGTCGGATTAACTGTTAAATCAAGGTTAACCAATGAGTCACAGCCATAGCGGTTTGATAATGTTACTATATAATTACCGGTTTCTGAAAAGTATTGTTCTCCAATTTCAATGCTATCCCCTTCACAGATGGAATAGACAAGTTTTAAAGTGTCTTGATGGCTGACATAGGAATTGATGATCAAACCAGGATCTCCAATAAAATTCATTCTTCTCGTAAAATAGTAGCTCCAGGAGCCAACTGTATTATCAGCTGTTTTATCATAGTGATATCTCATGGCATCATTATAAAGCTCACCCATTGTTGAAGAACATTTAAATTTTTTGAGGATCCCCTCTATAAACTTATAATCATATCCATATCCACCATTTATTGAGGCTCCGATAGAAGCTATTGATCCATTTACAGCTATAGCCATTGAATCTCCTAAAGGTGTAGATGTTACGATGTTATCATTGAAGCTACAACCACCAGAAAAGTATAGAACAGGATGATTTGTGTTGTTCCAATTTATCAAATTATAAATACTAAGTGGCATATTTGACAGGTATGAACCGTGACCATAATATATCACTGTTTTTACAGACTCATTATTTAATGCGCTAAATAATTCATATTCAGGCGGATCAATTAAGGATAAAGTGTCAAAACCAATACTATAGGCAATTTCCATATCACGATTCTTTGCGTATGACATTTCGGCCTCATTTCCAAAAAATAGAATCGTATTATAACTTTCACTCAAATTTTCAAAAGAGATACTTTTGTTATAGTAATTTGTGATCTGATCAGTATTACTAACGGGAATCCTTCCGAGTGCGACTTGAGGCAAATAATTGTCATTTAATGAATCATTGGGGACTGAATACCACAAATCACTATCAAATTGAAGATTAGCATAATAGGAATGAAAGGTGGGAATTCTTTCAATATCTCCTAGAAGAAGTACAAAGTTTAAATTTGGATTTTCAAAAATATAGTTTTCTAGCCATGAATCAATATTATCAGCTGTAAGGATTTTACCTTCAAGTATTTCAGAAATCCTATAAATACTAACATCGTATCCTAAAGATTCATGATGTTCCTTCACAAGAGAAGCTGCATCATAAAAATCGTCTGGGCATATAATCAAATAGTCTGTTTCCTGCGCCTGCAAAAACAGGACGAAGAGTAAAAATGTGAATGAGTAAATGGTTCTTTTTATCATTTGACTGGGTTTTTAATGTTTGCCAACGTGAGTTTGTGCGAAAACGCGTTTTTTAAATAATTAAGATGTTATGGTTTTGATTTAGATTAATGCTAAGCGCATAAAATATTTTGTTTTTAGCATTTTCTATATGAGATATAAAAAATAAAAATGCTTCATAAAGGCTTAAAATAAGTCGATTTGCAGCAAAAGAAACTAGCAAACAGCACTCTTTCAGTGCTTTGATGAATGCAGCTACACCTAAGATGGAGACACACCTTTTCAGGTTGTACCCGGTGAACATCAGGCCAACCTCTCCAAGGACTTTTTCTTTTCCCCGGACATTTGTGTGTGTAAACCCACGTTGTCGTTTGAGAGTTCCAAACTGGTGCTCGGTGATTTGTTGCCGTTGACGGTAATATTCAGGATTTGATAATACCCTTTTGGTGTTATTTTCCAGCGCTTCAGCATATTCACTGCGGTCGATATACCTTCCATTACGGCTGCTTGTGCAGGTTAGCCTGCTAATGCATTGCTTGCAGGCACTTGTGGTATACCTTTTGAACCTGTATGCAGATTTCATGTTTTTGGCATCATTATGATGATGCCATCTGCCATTGGTCTTCAATAGTTTTCCCTCAGGACATCTATACTGATCTTCCTTAAGTTGATAAGTAAACAGTGATATTGGATATAGTCCATTGTCATGAAATGATGAAGCCCTGGGTGATACGTAGGTTGTTATATTGTTTAGACGGCATTGTTCGATTTGCTCTCCGGTATGATATCCTTTATCTGCCAGAACCGTCAGGTGTTCCGCCTGCAGCAGCTCCTTGGTATGTATGGCCATGGGTGCCAGTGCATGCGTATCATTTACACTTCCGGTATCATAGTCTACAAGAAGCTTGTGCTTTGCATCGGATGACGCCTGGATGTTATAGCCTACATTTACGATATTCCTTAAAAGTACAACAGCCCTGGAATCCGGATCCGTTATAGATATTTGGTCTTCTCTGCTGGCTTTGAGATCCTGGCGGATCTTTTCGTATCCACTTCTCTTTTCTTTGCGTTCTTCGATTTTCGATTCTATTTCTTTTCTTTCTTCTTCCTCCTGGTCATTTCTTTCCAGCTGTTCTTCATAGTTGCGGATCTGACTGTCGATATACTCCAGGTGATGACGTAGCTTTTTTTCATTAAAGTTCTTCTTGAGTGAATTGCTCGCCCGTATTTTAAATGAGTCTATAGCTATCGTCTGACCCTCTACTAAATTCCACTGTTTTAAAAGCCATACAAACCTGCGAAATACCTCACGAAACGCTTTGCAATGGTCTTTCCTGAAATCAGCAATCGTTTTGTATTTAGGTCGGAGACCCGTTAAAAGCCACATGCATTCCATGTTGGTTTGTGCTTCCCGTTCCAGTTTCCTTGTGGTGCGGATGCCGTAGTGATAACCATACAGGAAAAGCTTTAGCAATATGGCCGGATGATAGGGCGGCCGGCCTTCTTCTTTGCATTCAACATGGGCGAAACCAAAGCTTTTCAGGTCAATTGAATCTACAAAAGCATCTACAATTCTTACAAATGAATCTTCAGGTATAGCACTCTCCAAGGAGAACATGATAAGCTGGTTACGATCCGATCCCTGTTTATGCTCCATATTTGTTGTGCATTGTTTACAGTGATAAATTAACAAAAACCAGCTTGTTTAGGAGATTCTGATGTGTTGTGTTTATTAACAATGTCTAAGGGTTTTTGCACAGGCTGACGGTTGATGGTATAGTGTCGTGCGGGATTACGAGGCGATTTCCTATCAGGTTGTACTGACTTTTTTTAGGAGCAACAAACGCTCGCACACCTTCTAAACCCGTATGCACTATACCCGGTGTTATGCACTGGCGGTTTTTTATATCAATCAATCTATCAATCCTGTTTGCAATATCACTCCGTCCTAAATGGATGAAAGAAGGGTCGGAAGGCTCATTTGTATAATTTGGTTGTAGCTTTGGCCTTGTGCGTTTTACCAATGTGCCTTGAAGTGAAGGGACGGTTCCTATAAATAAATAACTTATTTTAATATTTTATTTTTTTATAATTTTTTCTATAATTATTTCATCTGAATTATTGATTTTTAATATGTAAATACCTGCTTTAATAAGTCTGGTATCTATTTCATAATTTATGTCCTGAATCATCTTTTCAAATCTTAAATTATAAATTTCCTTACCAGACCCGTCATATATTGATATAAATATCTGAAAATTAATTGTTTTGTTAGATCTTATAAATATTTTATTTTGAGTTGGATTGGGAAATATTGATATATTTCTATTGTCTAAAATTTTAGTAAACGTATTTGGGTTAAAAACTTCTATTAAAATTGAATCAGAACTCATACATCTATTTTTATCAAGAACAGAAACCTGATAATTATAAGTACCAATCTCGAAATGTGTAACTAAAATATTTTCAGAATTTTCTCCGGTATTCCAATTGTATTCAACAAATCCTTCTCCCGCATTAAGAATTATTGTGTCATTTTGACAAATTGAAGTGTCATTACCCAAATTAACAACATTAACGGGGAAATTACTTATTGATGTTCTGATAATACTATCGCAGCCCAGAACGGTAGTCATTGTGTCAAAGTATATTCCAGGTTCTGTTTGATAATCCCCTTGGGCAAAATAGCTTTCACCTTTACAAATGAAAACATCAACTTCGTTTTCATAGGTTTGGTTAATTGAAAGGTTTGTAACAATAACACTATCACAACCCCATGTTGTGACCAGTGTATCATAATAGGTACCAGGTTCAGTCTGATATGCTCCTTGAGCAAAATAACTTTCCCCTTCACAAATTGAAATATAATTGGTTGTATCAAATGACGGCATAATATTAAGATATGAATAAATAGTACTGTCTCTTCCATCATATCCTATCAATGAATCAATATACAAACCACTATTTTCTATAATTCTGCCATTTATTTCCAGTACAACGTTATCACATGTTTTGTAATATCTTTTATAGACAGAATTGTACTCGAATGCTCCAATATCGATATTGGCTATTCCATCATTGTTACCATCCCAAATTCTTGCTTTGCCTAAGAAATCCGTTTGACTTGAATCAGAGAGCCAGCTGTACCCTGCATCAATACATTCATTGGGTACTTCATATAGATTGATTGAGTCACCATTAAAAATGTTTCCTTCATTTAAAAATGAAACACATTTATCAACAAGATCGGGTGATATTATTTCATCCAGAGATAAGTTTGAGTAACTGTTCCTGATTTCCAGCATACAATTATTTAGTGATTGTATCCTAGAGTTGATCAGACAGGAATTAACAATCTTAACTTCTACATTCGTTCCTTTTATATCGGTTAAATCACTGCCAAAGATATTTGAATTATAAAAGTTTACTTTTGAAGCCCCAATATGAAAGGACTTTCTAAGTAACTCAGATGTTTCTTCTGAATACTGATTCCATTCATATGGAGGGGAAAAGCGATTATTATACTGAAAATCATGGCTATTAATAAATATTGAGTTGTATATATCAATATTCGAAAAACTGCCTGCAAGAATGTCAGTAGCTAAATAACCATATAAGTTGTCCTTAAATAGACAGTTCGAAATAGTCAGAGTCGATCCTGTTGCCATTATTGGCGTCCAACAATTAATGAACTGGCAATTATTAAAAGAAACATCCGCATAATATGCTGCAATTGTGCCATATTGCTTATATTCTTCCTTAAGTGTTCTTTTTGCATCATAAAAATTACAGAATTCGAAAAGATTATCGTTACGGTTCCCCATTTCAAATGTAATACCAAGCCATCCTGATTTTGGAAAAATATATGTACTATCCAAGGGCTTAAATACTATGGGGGATTCTCTTGTGCCAGATGCCTTAATAACTGAAGAATTCGGTACAATTAACTCTGTATTATGAGATATAATAGTAACGCCTTCAGATATTCTTAAAGAATCGTTGTCTTTAACACCGCAATCTGAAAGCAAATAATACGGAGAGTGCTCTTTTGTCCATATGCCTGATATTTCTTTTTGATTAATTATTGTGGCAGTATCAGGAATCTTATGTATAGCTATTTCTATTAATTCTGATTGTTGGCCAAAATCCACAATCATATTATCAATTAATCGATCATTCTCAAAATCTACAGAACGGATGTAAAGAACTACTGAGTCATTTGAACCCAAAGAGATGTTACTGAGTGATGGTGAGAAATTGATCGAATCTGATGAAAATTCACAATAGCCAAAGGTAGAATAAACCTGTGAAACAGTCAGCTCTTCGTCTTTCGATCTAATTAGAACACTCTTGGTATTCATGGGCTCCTTCGAATATAGAAATATCATTTCTTCATTTATAAAATCGGGAATTGGATAGGGCATAATATCATATGCTATACTGGAAAAAAGATGTTCATCGGGTAAAATATATGGAATCTTGTACCACATATCCGAAATACTGTATGGACTAATTGTACCCCATCCATAATTTAAATGAAAAAACCCGTCTACATTATAACCATCACACACAACCGAATGATCAAGGTCTCCTGTTTCTATATTTATTATAGCAGGCAATCCATTGATCATATTTTCTATGAGGTCGTTATAAAAATAAAAATTATCTGGATATCCTTGCTCAACTAAACCTTCAATAGTTGTACTATCCCATTCTTCTATCTGACCGAAAGATGCCCTGTTATGAAAATCATTCCAAACTACATTGGAATATCCTAAGCTATTTTCAGAACGTTTGAATGCGCGAGCTGCATGTTCCTCCCATGTTCTAGAACCGCTACACCCAAACATTGTAAATGCTGCCATTGCTGAAACCCTTCCAAGCGTTGCAATATCATCATCATTGATAGGAATATCATTTTGATATTTTGACCTAAGTTCTTCGTATAGGATTTCTTGTTCTTCAAAAGTTGGAACACTATAAGCAGGTGAGAAATATGCTAATCCGTAACTTTCAAAGTTAAAATCCCAGGGGCCCAAATATTTGTGTAAATTCACAATTTGTGCAATTGCTAAAGGTGTGCATCCAATTGGAGCTCTATGGCTGCATTCTGAGAGAAAGGGAGCCTGCCGGTTAACGGGATCAAATTGATCCCAGGTAGTTTCTACCCAACCACCAGTAGAAGTAGTGCCTTCGCTAGGCCATTGTCTATAGATATAATTATCAGATTGATAGGTAGCCCGTGACCATTCATCATCAATAATCTTTTGTCTAACTCTATTCATGAGATCATTTATCAATAATGTAAGGAGAATATTAGCCTCAATCGTATCATATTGAAAATCTGAATTTATAGAATAGGCAATTATAGGTTCAATTGATTTATTATTGGACATTACAATAAATCCATTTGGTTCTAATTCTACAACATTCAATATTTGTTCATTATTTACAGAATAGTTATTTAGTGTTGACACACTGAATTCTTCCGTACTTTGCGTTTGAAGTGTTCCTGGTTTATATGTTTTAGGTTGATAAACACGTTCTGATTTGGTTTTTGATTGTCTATTAATAGTTGTTTCGCAAAATTCATTTGCAATCCTCATTATTTCCTCTTGGGTCGGTATTTGACATTTAATATTGGATTGAATTAAAAGACAAAGCAAACAGAAAATAATAAGTCTATTAATTTGGAGATGGTTAAGTACCATTGTTTGAATAGATTTAGTTAAGCGTGAATAATGTAATAAATGTAAGAAATTTATAATAATAAAAGAGATGAAATCTATTAATGTAGTAGGATGTATGTGCCATTGTAGCTAAGGAACCGTTATGTTATGGACTGGAACACTCTTGCTGGATGAGTTGCATATCATTATAATTCTTCTTTTTTCGGTTTAGTTTCTTTATTGCGAAGCCTTACCACCGCTTGTGCCTAACGTTTTCGGGTATGGCCAGTGGCGGAGATCGGAGCGGTTAGGTTGTAAACAGGAATCAAAAGTGCAGTGATTTCGGGAAAATAGACTGCAGTATTTTTGGGAACAAGTCGTGCAGTAATTTTGGGAACA
>JAFGPR010000011.1 GCA_016936095.1 Ignavibacteriales bacterium
ACTACGAATTATGCTTCAAAGACAGGTAATGTATATTCAGTTGAAACTGCATTTATAGATTATGGTAAAACTGCCGAATTTAATACTACACTAAATGATAAGATTTACTGTGTCGAAGCACCAGACGGAATAAATCCTGTTAAAGAAAGTAAAACTTTACTTAGATACTCTGAAAATAATATAAGTGCAGCGGTGGGTTATAAAGATAAATATGGTATTGTGGTTTTTGGATTTCCTTTTGAAACTATTATTGATCTCAATGAAAGAAATATTATGATGAAATCTATAATCGACTTTTTAAATGTCCAATAAATTTTAGGAAATTAAGTTATGATAAGGAAAAATATTTTAATTAGTTTAATCTTTTGTGTTATTATATTTATTGATAATTTATATCCACAAAATATCATAGAAAAGCAAGATTCGGCAATAGTGAGAATCGCAATTGTCAATCCCGGTGTAGGGTCAATTAAAACATTCGATGAATTTCAAAAAAATGGTATTATAAAAATACCTAAGGTTGAGTTTGTGGCTGTTGTGTATAAAAAAGCGCAAAACCAAATAAGCGCAATAGAGGAAATGTTGAAAGATACAAATTATGCACATATTGAATTGAGAGTTGTTGACGGTGAATTAGACAAACAAAATTTATTTTATCAAAATGATTGCAGCGATGATTTTGCCGATATACTGAATTCAACAGATGGGATTTTATTTTTAGGTGGCGATGACATATATCCATCAATCTACCATGAAAAGACTAGTTTCCTTACAAATACGAATAATCCATACCGACATTATTTTGAATTATCATTTTTATATCATCTTCTCGGTGGTTTTCAGAACGAGAATTATACTCCATTATTAGAACAAAAACCAAATTATGTAATTTATGGATTCTGTTTGGGTATGCAAACTATGAATGTTGCAACGGGGGGTTCATTACATCAGGATATTCCGACGGATATATATGGACTAAAATATGTTGAGGATCTAATAGAGATAGGTAAGGAATATATGCATCGAAATTATTATCCAAATTTATATATTGATGATGGTTACTCTTATCCTAACTTACATCAGATAAAATTTTTAGAAGATACAAAATTATTGGAAGAATTAGGATTTGATAATAATTATTATCCGTATGTTTATAGTCATCATCATCAGGCAGCAAAGAATGTCGGTAAGAATTTTTCTGTAGTTGCAACAACGCTCGATGGAAAAGTAGTTGAAGCAATACAAAATACAAAATATAAAAATGTTTTAGGTGTGCAATTTCATCCCGAGGTCTCGGCAATTTATTTTGAAGATGGTAAAAAATACAAAATTGCTCCTACTGATATTGAATTATTTTCATACCATCAATTTATGGAAGATAATAATAGCTACGAATTTCACTTGAAATTTTGGGAGAGGTTTAGCAAATTATTTGCGGAATAATTTGTTTTGTTAATTTTGTAAAGAAATGTAAATCTGTCCTTTATTCTTTAAGTGCTAACTCACTTACAGTTGCTATTATGAGTTTTGTGCACTCCTCAAAATAATCGAAATTAAATTTGTTTATTTTATCGCAGGGTTGATGTAAACAATCATTGAAGTCATCGTTCCAATATTCTTCAATTAATAAAATTGCTGTGATTCCCTCATCCCAAAAAGATGAATGATCGCTATAAGTTGTTCCCGGATTTGTTATATCTGCTGACAATTTCAAATCATAATTTTTAATTATATCTTTGGTAAAATAAGCTAGTTCCACTGAATTATTTATTTCGTTAGTATGGACTTCAATAGTATCATCTCCATCAGTATTATATCCAATCATATCTATATTTATTACTGAAATAACGTTTTCAATTTTCGAAAAATTTTCTGCAAAGTAGTTGCTTCCCATTAACCCAACTTCTTCCTTGTCCCATAAAGCAAAAATTATAGAATAATTGCTTGTCATTTCTTTTAACAAGCGAGATGCCTCTATTACTGCTGCTACCCCACTTGCATTATCATCTGCACCGGTGGGCTCACCTTGAAATGAAATATCATCGTAATGAGCACAAATTATTATAAAACTATCAGGAAACATTTTTCCATATTTGATTCCATATACATTTCTCCCATGATTTACCTGCTCTTTATGGAAATCTTGTTTATATGTATCTAATCCATTTTTGATTAATTTTTGTTCTATATATTCAGCTGCCAAAAACTTAGATGAATTATATGTGTATCTATTTTTTATTTTTAATTCTTTCCCATTAATTTGTGTTGAAATTTCACCTGATAAAATATTTACATATGTTTTTAAGGAATCGATATTTACTTTTTCTAATATTTGCCTAACAGTTTTATTGTTATTTTGAGAAAAAACACTAACCGAAAGCAAAAGATAAATGGATGCGATTATTTTGTTCATAGGTAGTTAGTTATTGTTTGAAAAATAGTTAATATTTATAAAAATAAAAAAAATCATTGTATCTTTGAATGCAAAATAAAAAATTTGTTTAAATAAAAATAATTTTCTTTAATTATTCAGGTATGTAAATGAAGGCAAGGAAATTTATCAACTATTTAATATTATTCTATTTTATTTCGACCGTAATTTTTCCTCAAACAGCTAAAGATATTCAAAATAAGGTCAAAGAACTTAGCAAAAATGAATTATTCAAAAATGCTGGTTGGAGCGTTACTGCAAAATATGTTGATAATGGATCAATAATCATTTCTCATAACTCTGGGTTGAGTTTAGCTCCTGCTTCTGGACTAAAACTTTTTACATCCGCAACGGCTCTTGCAATATTAGGTGAGGATTTTAGGTTCGAAACAAAATTGTACTATGATGGAAAAATTACCGATGGTGTATTGAAGGGAAATATTTATGTAGTTGGAGGTGGTGATCCCACTCTCGGCTCGGATTTAGTTTCAGGTTCATTGCCTTTAGATGAGGTAATGAAAATATGGACGAACAAGATAAAAGCATTTGGGATAAGTGAAATTCAAGGAGCAATTCTTGCTGATGATTTTATGTTTGATAGAGAACCGATTCCGGATAATTGGTTCTGGGTTGATATCGGGAATTACTATGGTGCACCCACAAGTGCATTAACAATTAATAATAATTTATACTATTTAGTATTCCAACCAGGAAAAGATGTCGGAGACAAAGCAAAAGTATTAAAAACAGAACCAAAAATTGATGGTTTGACTTTTATCAATTATATGAAGACAGGTAAAAAAGGTTCAGGTGATAATGGTTATATCTATTGTGCTCCAAGTTCTGAAATTGCAACTTTACGTGGTTCTGTACCTGCTGGTGTTGATGAATTTTCAATTAAAGGTTCAATTCCTAATCCACCGCTTTTCGCGGTTCAGCATTTGAGAAAGCATTTGATTAATTCCGGAATAAAAGTCAAAGAGGAAGCAAAGGTTCTAAGCTCTGCTCCTGATTATAAAAAACTGAAGCTAATTACAAAAATATTATCACCGAAGTTAAAAGATATTATTTATATTGTAAATAAATTAAGTAACAATCTTTATACAGAGCAAATACTAAAAACAATCTCTTGGTATGAATCTGGTGATGGTAGCACTTATGATGGAATTAAAGTAATCAGAGAATTTTTATTGTCAAACAAAATTTCCACTGACGGATTTCATCTTTATGATGGTTGTGGTCTTTCACGTTCGGATGCGATTACTACCAATATGATGGTTGATCTGTTGATTGTTTTGACAAAGAAGAAATATTTTGATACGTTTTATAATTCACTTGGAGTTATGGGCGATCCTGAAGATATAAGTTTTTACGGTAAATATGGAATTGGTACTGAGCTGGAGAAAAATGTACGTATTAAATCAGGAACAATTGAAGGAGTAAGAAGTTATTCGGGTTACTTGAAAAATAAATCAGGAAGGATGATTGCATTCTCAATGATTGCGAATAATTACACAGGTTCAGGTGCTGATGTTCAAGCCATGCACCGTGATATTTTACTTGAATTAGCAAAATTATAATAATATAAAATCTAAATCAGGAGTTCAAAAATGAAACCTAAATCACTTAAAAACTTACTTTTGCTTTTAACATTTTCAATTAGTATGATGTCGCTCACTGCTCAAGCCGAAAAGAAAATTTACAATATGACCAATTTTGAAATAGATGACCTTTTGACTTCTGTAAGTCAAATGGATATGACAATTACAGAAAGGATAAGTTACTTTTCTGAAATGTTTCTTGGTATGCCTTACAATTTAACCTGTACAGGCGATGGTCCTTATGCATTATATGAACCTGAACCACTCGTTAATTTTGATGAAACCAATTGTATGGTTTTTTGCGAACATGTTTTAGCTTTATCAATTTCAGACAATTGGGATAATTTTTTTAATAACCTCCAACAGATTAGATACCAAGATGGTATCATCGGAATGAGGACAAGAAATCATTATACAATGGGAGATTGGATAACCGAAAATAATTGGTTACTTGATGACGTAACTTCAGTAGTTGGAGGCGATGTTTCAAAATCAACGAAACGAACGATATCTCATGAGAAATTTTTTACAGGAAAAGGAATTGATGATCTACGATATGTTAAACCGGACAGAGAAATAACAATAAATTATATCCCTTTCAAAAAACTTTCAACTGTAAAAAGCAATATTAAGAATGGTGATATTGGTTCATTAATATTTGCAAACAAAACAGATATTTTCTCTGCTCATATGTTTATGATGATCATACAGGACAATGAACTTTATGTAAGAGAATCTTCGTCGAGCAAAATGATAACTTTCGATACAAAATTTGACGAATGGCTTTTAAAATATTTAAACTCTGAAAAGTATTGTGGAATAACTCTAATGAGAGTTAAAGAGGAATTGAATACCAAAGGAAAAATCATTCTTCCATGGGAAATACATAATTTGAAAAAATAAATAATTTTGAAACTTGGTGGCTAAAATTTTATGGCTGAATTAAAACCTGTTCGAGAACTTGGAACCATACGATCATCTTCGATTATTATTGGGCAGGTAATTGGTTCGGGGATTTTCGTTAATGTTCCGATTGTTGCCGGACTTGTTGATAACATCTGGATGGCTGTAATTATCTGGTTGATTGGAGGTCTGTTGTGGCTACCTCAGATTTTTATTCTTGCAGAGATGGGAACAGCATATCCCGAGCAAGGAGGTCCATATTATTTTATTCATAAAGCTGGTTCACCATTTTTAGCATTTCAATATACTTGGACGGCTTTCACAACAAGCGATACACCGACTCTTACCATCATCGCAATTTTTGCTTCGGGTGCATTAGCATTTATATGGCCGACTATTTTTGGTGATCCTATTATTGCAAGATTATTTGCTGCTGGACTTATTATACTTTTTGCC
>JAFGPR010000099.1 GCA_016936095.1 Ignavibacteriales bacterium
ACTCAGACATTTTTATATTGATATTTATTTTACTTAACCATAAAATATACCCTTTTAATAGAGCATTTAATGCAAATAGTTGTTGTAGAGGTAAAATAAATAATTGCTATTATGTCTCTGCTTAATAATATGCATTTTTTTTAATATAATTTATTTTTCATTTTGTGTATTTCTATTAGCCTATAAACAAATTCATATAAACCTAATAAATTTATTTCAACTCAAAGATTCTTAATAGTCACTAAATAGCAACCTTTACCTAATTAGCCATAATTAATTTGACTATAACATGCATTTTGATTATTTTTGCTTAATTGTTTTATTAAAGCATAAATAATTAACTTTATGGAAACTTCACTTAAAAAATCAAAACCAATAATTGCCGGGAAAGGAAAACATACTTATACCATTTTTCCGGACGACAAATTGTCCTTAAAAGTAAATATGATTATGGAATATATTTATGGCGGTGTTAGTATAAACCATATTAGAGAAAAATACGGTTATACAAAACAAAGGTTTTTTCAGATACTAAATACTTATAAGCAGTATGGTATAGAGGCATTGGCTACAAAAAAAACAGGTCCCAAGAAAAACAGAATTCGGACAGAAAGAATTGAAAATTTAATTGTCAGATATAAATTTTTAGATTCCTCGATGTCTGCTGCAGTAATAGCCCAGAAATTAAGGCAGGAGGGTATATATATCAGCCAGAGAAGTGTAATGCGGACGATCACCGAAAAAGGTCTTTCTAAAAAAAACTTTACAAGTTAAAACCGGAAGAAGAAATTGAAGTTAAGATATATAAAACGAAAAGGGAAGAAAAAACTGTTAAAGTAAATTCTGCTGATATAGAAAGACAGTTCAGAGAAATTCTTTCGAACAAAGTATCGGGGACAACAACTGGATTATGGCTGCTAATACCGGAACATTTAAAACTCGGCACATGGGATTTGTTAAGTCTTTTCACTAAAGAACGAGAAAATATTTCATTAAAGAGGAGATTAGGATTACAGATAATACATGAATCGGCAATGTGTAATACCAGAATAAGAAGAAGCAATACATTCTGCCATCAGGGTTTTGATATTCTCAACGGTTTGCCATTTATTGCAAGTGATGTTCAGATACATGATATACTGTCAGAGCGAAGCATATCAGAGTCCCGGGAGTTACAATTAGCATTAGGGAAATTAAGGCAAATACAGGGGGACTATAAAGGTAATTTAATAGCATTGGACCCTCATAGGATAGCCAGTTATACAAAACGCATAAGCCCGAAGAAAAAGACAAAACCTGACGAGAAAGCAAGAAAAGTTTTGCAAACCTTTTTTGCCATAGATTCAGAAACAGGACAACCTATTGGGTTTGAAGTAGGATTTTCATCAGATACCGTTACTAATGAGACAAAGAATTTAGTTGAACTGATTAAACAAGTAATACCCGCCAGGAATAAACCGTTATTATTATCAGATACCGAACATTACACAGAAGAGCTCATAAACTTATTTTCAAAAGATGAATCGTTGGATATTTTAATTCCTGCACCAAGAAACTCAAGAATAATAAACTACTACAACAAACTAAAATATAATGAATACTGGCCGGGATATTACATTGGGACAAGTAAAATAAGATTTTGTGATGATAAGGATATTCCGGAACAATTACTGATAATTCAAAGACAGGGGGAAAGAAAAATCGAATATGAATACAAACCTTTTCTCGCCACCAGGAGAAAAGGTGTTGTTGAGATGTTAACAGAAGAATTTCCTACTCGCTGGACAATAGAAGAATATTTCAGATATGAAGGAAGTTTAGGATGGGACAAAGCTTCGACACAGAATTTGAACATAAGATATGGAAAAATGACATTGTCTCTGATTGCACAATATTTGATAAATCGGTTAAGACATAAATTACCGGAAGAATACAGACATTTCGAAGTAAAACATTTATCAGACGAAATATTTCACAAATTTAACGGAGATTTACGGGTAAAAGATGATAGAATAATTGTAACATATTACGGAGTACCCGAGAAACTGGGATTGAAAGAATATTATGAAAATTCACCACAAAAGCTGGAAAATGAAAATATAAATCCAAGAGTGCCTTGGTTGTACAATTATAAAGTAGATTTTCGTTTTAAATAAAAAGTCAAATAAATTATATATAAAAAATGTCTGAGAACTCGGGAAAAGTGACAAGTTTTTTTCTCTTATTGGATGAGCTTTGAAGGTTATATGAAAGTTTCATTTCTAGCAGGAAAAACCTTCCCAAGCTGAAGCTTGGGAAGGAGTAATTAAAAGTAACAAGTTGAAACTTTGCTGAATGTAGAAAAAAATCCATAAAGACGCACTTATTTGGAAAATATTCCCACATTTTCGGATTTATTCGGAAATTTATCTTCATTTTACTGTATTATTTGGAAAATATTCTTATTATTTTTAAGAAAAAATATTATGAATAATTTACCGGAGATAATATATAGTAGTTCAGATAAAAAGATATCGGGTGAAATTTCAAAGTTAGTAAAAAATAAAAAACTAAAAAAAATTGCTCCGAGAATTTACACATCTAATTTTTTTGATTCTGAGTCATCAATAATCAGAAGAAATCTTCTTTTTATTTTAGGCAAATTATATCCCGGTTCAATTTTAAGTTTCAGGTCAGCATTTGAATTTAAACCTGCCGAAGATGGAAGTATATATCTAACCTATAAATATTCAAAGTTAATTTATTTACTTGATTTAAAAATAAAACTAATCAAAGGTAAGGGTCCTGTTGAGGGAGATAATAAAGTTTTCGGCGAACTTTATGTATCGCAAAAAGCAAGAGCATTTTTAGAAAATCTGACCAGAGACAAAACCTCCGGTTCTTCAAAAAGAAATTTAAGCACGGAAGAAATCGAAAGAGAACTGGAAAAAATAATTGTTACTCAGGGTGAAAAAGAAATTAACGAACTGAGAGATAATGCAAGAAAGATTTCGGTGATGTTAAATTTTCATGAGGAATTTAGAAAACTGAATAAAATTATAAGTGCTTTGCTTAAATCTCATCCGTCTGATATTTTAAAGTCGCCTGTTGCTATAGCGAGAGCATTCGGTAAACCTTATGATTCAAAAAGAGTAGAATTATTCGGGAATTTATTCGAGTTCTTAAATACGACGAAATTTTCTGCGTACCCCGAAACAAATATAACCGAAAAATCTTTTAAGAATTTTGCATTTTTTGAAAGTTATTTTTCCAATTACATTGAAGGAACAGTTCTTGAAATCGAAGATGCTAAAAAAGTTATAACAACAGGAATACCTTTACCTTCTCAGGAAAATGATTCTCATGATGTACTGGGGACATATTTAATTGTTTCAGACAGAACAGGAATGTCAAAAACTCCGGATTCATTTGAGGAATTTATTGAATTATTAAAACACAGGCATAAAATACTTTTGTCATCCAGAGAGGGAAAATCTCCGGGGGAATTTAAAAATGTAAATAACAGAGCTGGAAGCACGGAGTTTGTTGATTTTACACTTGTAGCCGGTACTCTGGAAAAGAGTTTTGAATATTACAAATTATTGACAGTTCCTTTTTCAAAAGCCGCCTATATGCTTTTTATAATAAGTGAAATCCATCCTTTTATAGACGGAAACGGAAGAATAGCCAGAATTATAATGAATTCCGAATTGGTCAAATCAAAACAATCAAAGATTTTAATTCCGAATGTTTACAGAGAAGATTATCTGTTATCGTTAAAACAGGTTACAAAAAAGTCGGACTTTCAATTATTTATAAAAATGTTAGACCGTGCAAGAATTTTCAGTTCCGGAATTATCGGGGATGATATAAACACAATGCAGTCATATCTTATTAAATGTAATGCCTTCTTAGAGCCGGATGAAGGGAGTTTGAAGTTGTAATACAATTTTTGTTATTTTTTCTTTAAAT
>JAFGPR010000100.1 GCA_016936095.1 Ignavibacteriales bacterium
AGTGTAAACAGGCTCAGTGCAACGCTCAATGTGAAGCTCAGTGTCCACACTTCGACACTTCGATGGCAATGCCACTCAGTGTAAACAAGCTCAGTGCAACGCTCAATGTGAAGCTCAATGTCCACAAGCTCAGTGTAAAGCTCAATGTAAAGCTCGGTAATCGGGGAAATAATTGTTAATGGGTTAATTGTTAATGGTTAATTTAGAAGACGGGAGAAAGAAGTAAGGTGTAAGCATTAAAATTAAGGAATAAGGTATCAGTAGTAGTGACACAGAAGACAGTGGTAATAATAGGAGAAAAAAGTTTTAGAAATGAGTATAGTAATACATTAGAGAGTCAATAAAAAAAGACAATTAGATTATTAGGAAAAAGATAAATGAAAATACAAAATATTTTGGCTTTTCAAGAGGTGACTATTTATATAAAAATTCAATTCATCGTATACTGGTTGAAAAAGTGTTTGTTCTTCTTATTAATAAACCTTCTATTTTATAACAAATTCATAATTCGTAATTCGTGATCAATAAATCGTCAATCGGAATTAGTCATTCAAGGATCGTAAATTTAATCATTCTGCACCTTCATAATAGGAATATCCAACTTCATTATCATAAAAAATCCTTGGTGTCAAATATATTATTAACTCACTTTTTGTTTTGACCTCCTTTGTACTTGTGAACAATAAATCACCAATAATTGGGATATCACCCAAAATTGGAAATTTATCCTTAGTAGTTGTTTCGCCCTCTTTAATCAAACCACCCAGAATAATCGTCTCACCATTTTTCAAACGAACAGTAGAACTTAAACTTTGTTTATTTATTGTTGGCATAAGTCTTTTTTCATAATCAAATGTACCGGATGGAGTTTGAAAATCTGGTTTAATTTCCAATGTTAGTTCATTATTTGGTCCAACAAAAGGAGTAATTTCAAATTTTATTAAAGCTTCAATTTTTTGAACGGTTTCTCTTTCAAGATATCCATGATTGGTATAATTTGGTTGCGTATAGTTGCCATAGGGTTGAATGTCTTTGAAAATATATTGTTGAGTTGAACCGATTTCTAAAGATGCTTTATTACCATTTAGTGTAGAGAGTAGAGGTCTTGCACGAACATTCGCCAAACCGTTTTGTTCTAATGCCTTAACATTTGCGTAAAAATTCTCTGGTAGTTTAATTATTTTGCCTAAATTTATTTCCTCGCCAAACAATGTGAAACTACCGACATCTTCAATTAATTGGTTTATTTTACCACCACTTACTGTTACATCAATCTTGGGAAACCACTTATCGTTAGTGAAATTCATACTATCTGCTGTCCCCATCGATACCCCAAATTCATACATTGCATTTGTATTATAATCTATTACAAGTGCCTCGATTAAAACTTGTGGCACAGGATGATCTATTTCAGATAACATTTTTTCAACACGAACTATATCATCAGTTGGACCGGATAATAAGAATGCATTGTGCTCGGGAGATAATTGATATGTGATGGACGGGAAAAGATTTTTAGGATACATTTTTTCAGCAGTTTCTATTTTCAGATAATTAAGCTTTACTAATTTAACATCATTCATCACATTTGCATTCTTTGCCCCAACAATATAAACATTATTATCCTTTTTATAAGTAAAATCCGTCCCATTGAATAAATAATAAAGAGCATAGTCAAGAGGAATATTTGAACATTTCATAGTAACTCTTGCGTTTGGATTAGCTAATTTTATCATCTGCAAATTCAATTGATACGTAAGATCATCTAATATTCTACTCAGCTCAACATCTACTACATCCATTGTTATATTACCATCTTGTGGGCTGACCAAATATCTTCCTGACACATTATTATTTTGTTGTTGTTGATTAGAATAATACGATGATAATGAAATATAGAATATTCCATCCTTTTCCAAAAAATTGTAACCATTGTTGTTGAAAAAGTTTTGCAAACCTGTTTTCAATTCAATGTTGTTTAATGTGCCACTTATCTTACCAGATGTGCCGGGGTTTGATAGAAAATTCTTTCCTGTTTTTTCACCTAGTCTTTGAATAAATTTATTTATTTCGACATCATGAGCTTTTACATCTATTTTATTTTCTTCCTCATAATAATTTATTTCAGGTTCTGACTCTATTACCTTCGGCGGTGGAGGTGGTTCAACTTTAAGTAAGGTAATGATAAATCTATTTTCATCATAGGAAAATTGTAAACCATTATCTTGAGCAATTATTTTGAGTGCATCAAAAACCGTCAAATTAAATAAGGCAATAGATATTTTTATGCTTATGTTATTATCGAACGAAATGTTGGTTTTATAATCATATGCAACAGTTCTCATAATATCTTTAATATCAGTATCCTTAAAATTAAGTGCTTGTATTTGCTCGTTGCTGTTTGGTGGTTTTCGTAATGAATCTAAGGGCATTGCTAATGCCGTAATTGAATAAAATAACATTAAAAAAACAATAGTATTTTTAGACCATAGTTTCATGTAACACCTCTTCATAACTTGTTATTCCGTTTTTAATTTTTTCTATTCCAGCTTGGCTCAAAGAATAAAATCCACTTTGAATAGCCAAGTCGCGTATTTCTTTGGTTGTTCCTCTTCTTGAGATTAGCTCTTCAATATCTTCGTTCAATTCAAATATTTCAAATAATGCTGTTCTTCCCTTATAGCCGGTATAATCGCAATTTTCACAACCGTTTTTCTTATATGCTTTTTCGATATTTAGTTTTTGTAAAATATTTTTATCTTCTTCTTGAATTTTACAATCGCACAATTTTCTAACTAATCTTTGAGCAATAATAATTCTGACCGAAGATGAAACAAGAAATGGTTCAACTCCCATATCAATTAACCTTGTTATACCCGAGACCGAATCATTTGTATGTAATGTGCTGAACACAAGATGACCAGTAAGAGCTGCTCTAATTGCTATTTCAGCTGTTTCCTTATCACGTATTTCTCCAACCATAATAATATCGGGATCCTGTCTGAGAAAAGAACGGAGTGCATTTGCAAAGTCAAATCCAATTTCAGGTTTAACATTACATTGATTTATACCATCTAAATTATATTCGATCGGATCTTCAACTGTTAAAATATTTTTGTCTGGGGAATATATATGTTGTAATGCTGTATACAGAGTTGTTGTTTTACCGCTACCCGTTGGACCGGTAACCAAGATCATTCCATAAGGCAATTGCAGATTTTTTACTAAAATTTTCAGTTGTTTATCAATTAAACCAAGTTTATTTATATCCAATTCCAAGTGTGATTTATCCAATATTCTTAGAACAATTTTTTCACCAAAACTTGTTGGTAAAGAGGAAACGCGAATATCTATAATATTATTACTAAACTGAAATCTTATTTTTCCATCCTGTGGTCTTCGTTTTTCCGAGATATCGAGATTTGACATTATCTTCAACCTACTTAATATTGGTAAACCTCTTTGTTTCGGTAAATTAAATACTTCTCTCAAATGTCCGTCTATACGATATCTAATTCTGAATGAATTTTCAAGGGATTCACAATGTATATCGCTCGACTTTTGAATTATTGCACTTTTAATCACTTGATTTACAAATTCAACGTTTGAATATTCATAAGCTATGTTTTGAATATTTATCTCATTACTATTCTTATTATTTTTTGTGTTAAATTCCGGATATAGCTCCTTCAATTTTTTCAATATCGCATCTGATGACGCTTCCACTGTCTTTATCTTATAACCTGTATTAAAGCTTATATCGTTTAGTAACCTGTAATTATCTTTGTCTGTTATTGCAATGATAAGATAATCATCTTCTATTCTTAGTGGAAGGATGTTATTTTCAAACGCAAGTTGTGGAGAAATTGCCTTCTTTGCTTCCGGAGTTATTATAATTTTTGATACCATTTATTTTTATTAAAATTTATTTTATATTTTTATTCAAACCTATTAAATAGTTTACATCCATAAAATTCAAATTATACTTCGCTCTGCATTGTTATAACTTCTCACTATCTCCCTCCCGATTTGCTTCGCATCGGGATAAACTCCAGTGCTGTAATCCTGTGCACTTATTATTGTGCCATTTTCATCAACCGTTTGCCTTATGTTTTCCAAGACCTGTCCTGAGCTTGTCGAAGGATGGTCTTTCACGTAATAATACCTCTTACAATCAATTATTTCTATTGTAAAAGTGTAATATGAACCCCATTGGTTATCGTTGTCGCAATATTATTTTATTTTTATTTATGGTATACTAATCGGAGCTATTAATAAACAATAATTTTGAATATTGAAAATACTTTTTTAATAAA
>JAFGPR010000101.1 GCA_016936095.1 Ignavibacteriales bacterium
AAGAAAATAGATATTAATGTAGAAGGGGGAGTTACTTCTTTTAAGGTTGTGAGGTATTAAATAATTTTACATAAATCAAAGAGAAGTAAAAACAGCTAATCAATACGTAAAAAATATTTCTCTTTGAAACCTTTGCAAAACCCTCTCATTGTCATATTGAACCTGACAATTCGAAAGAAATATATAATTCCTTACATAAAAGAGATTCTTCAGTCTGATAAATCGGTCTTAGCAATGACAAGTTGATATTCTTTTAAAGTCCTCTCCTTATTGCAATTATTTTTTTACAATTCTATGATTTTCATTCTTCAAAATATTGACATTATATCATATAAATGCAATATTGCAACTGCATTTTCAATAAGTAGTTTGAATTTAATAATTTATGAATGATTTTTTTGAAAATATTTCTCATTACTTCGAATTGCCTTTTAGTAATCCTGTATTAATATTTGCATTTATTCTTTTTGTAATACTTATTTCTCCAATGATATTGAAAAAAACTAATTTACCCGGTATCGTTGGTTTAATTATATCGGGTATATTAATTGGTCCATATGGTTTGAATGTAATTAAACAAAACGAAGCTATTGAGTTATTCTCAACAATCGGATTACTTTATATTATTTTTATCGCAGGATTAGATCTCGATTTAAATGAATTTAATTTAAATAAAAACAAGAGTATATTTTTTGGTGTTTCAACATTTTTATTTCCATTGTTAATAGGTTTTCCCGTTTGTTATTACATACTAAAATTAGATTTTTTGGCGAGTTTATTAACCGCCAGCATGTTTTCCACACAGACACTGGTAGCATATCCGATAGTAAGTAAGTTAGGAATATCAAAGAATCAAGCAATAGCAATAACTGTTGGTGGTACTATCTTAACCGATACTGCAGCATTACTTTTTCTGGCAGTAATAATAGGTTCACACCTCGGAACACTTGATTTAAATTTTTGGATAAGATTGGTTCTTTCTCTTACTGTTCTTTATGTTTTCATGTTTAAAATTATTCCCAGAATCGCAAAATGGTTTTTCCAAAAACTTGAAAGTGAAAAACATTCTCATTATATTTTTGTATTGACTGTGGTTTTTATCGCAGCTTTCCTATCAGAAATGTCCGGACTTGAACCAATCATTGGAGCTTTTATTGCTGGTTTGGCACTTAATCCTTTAATTCCAAATTCCTCTGCACTAATGAACAGAATTGAATTTATTGGTAATTCTTTATTCATTCCTTTTTTTCTAATAAGTGTTGGTATGATGTTGGATGTAAGTGTGATTTTCAGCGATTTAACAGTTTTGATAGTATCTGCGGTTATCACATTTTCTGCTATATTTGGTAAATGGTTAGCTGCTTTTTTTACTCAGATTGTTTTCAAATATTCTTCGGTTCAGCGTCAGATAATTTTTGGTTTAAGTTCTTCTAAAGCGGTTGCAGCTCTTGCCATAGTAATAGTTGGTTTTAATGCAAATATTTTACCTGAAAGTGTTTTGAATGGAACCGTTGTTCTTATTATGGTATCGTGCATAGTTGCCTCGATTATTACGGATCGCGCTGCAAGAAAAATTGTTATTAATTCCGAGACTTATTATCAAGAAGACAGCAAAGACTCATTGAATAATGAACATATCCTTCTTCCAATTGCAAATATGATAAATATAGATAAATTATTAGAATTTTCGATGTTAATTAAGGATAAGAAATCTTCTAATCCCATTTCTATTTTAACAGTTGTTCCAAACAATGAAGAGGCAGAGAAAAACATTGCAATTGCTAAAACGAAATTTGAAAATTTTGTTAAACAAGAATCAGCAACAGAAATAGAAATGGAAGTTATTGCCACAATTGATCACAATGCTGCGAGTGGTATAGCAAGGACTTCACGGGAAATTATGGCCGATATAATAGTTCTTGGTTGGCCTCGAATACCGGGAGTAATAGATAAATTCATCGGTGAGAAGATTGAAAACATTTTACAGAACACAGAAAAAACTACTATGATTTGCTGTCTTAAGAATCCTTTGGTATCGCTGAAAAGGATAATAGTTGTGTCACCTCCATTATCTGAACTAGAGAATGGATTCAATATTATATTTACAAAAATTACAAAACTGGCAAACGAATTGAGTATCCCAATTATTTGCTACTGCAACAAAAACACTGAAGATGCTTTGAACAAGAAAATCAAAAAGTATAAATCAAAAGCTAAAATAAAGTTCAATACAATAGATGTTTGGGATGATTTTGGACTGCTAACACAAGAAGTAAAGTGGGAAGATTTGTTTGTCTTAGTTTCTGCAAGGAAAGGTTCGATTTCTCATTTAAATATACTTGATAATTTTCCATCGAAATTAGAAAAGTATTTAAAAGAAAATTGTAAGATTGTTATTTATCCCCAACAAAGAAACCAGCAACATATTTTAGAATAATATTATTAGAATTCTTTTATCTTTTGATCAATAAACCTTTTTATTTTCCTTTCGAAATTTGTTCTTGAAAATTTCTGTGCGTGTTTGCTGATTTTCTCGGGATGGAATTTATCCTCAATTTTTTCAAAAGATAAAATTGCTTCTATTATCGAGTCTGATGTTTGCTCATAAAATAGAAGTCCTGTTTTTTTATCAACTACAGAATCACAAACACCACCAATACCAAACGCAATAACTGGTGTGCCACAAGCCTGTGCTTCGACCACTACAATTCCAAAATCTTCTTCAGCAGCAAAGACAAATGCTTTCGCATTTTTCATGTATTTGTATAAATCCTGATGTTTTACATAACCGAGTAATTCAATATTTTTTTTCGCAATAGATTTTGCTTTTTTGTAATCTTGACCATCCCCTATAACAACCAATTTTTTATCGGGCATTTGGTTAAATGCTTCAATTATAACATCCATTTTTTTATAAGGTACAAAACGTGATGCTGCTAAATAATAATTTTCTTTTTTTGTCTTGCAAGGGAATCTGTCAACGTCAACAGGTGGATGAATTACTTCAGCATCCCTTCTGTATATTTTGTTTATTCGCTTAGCTACATGGGATGAATTTGCAATAAAATAATCAACTCGGCTTGAATTTATAAAATCCCACATTCGTATTTTATGAAGCACTTTCTTTATAATATGTTTTTTGAGAAAGCTTACATTATGTAAGTATTGATGATATAAATCCCATGCATATCGCATAGGAGTATGACAATAGCATATATGTAGCTGATCAGCATTTGTTATAATTCCTTTAGCAAAGGCATGTGAACTGGATAGGATCAAATCGTATTTTGTAAAATCTAATTGCTCGATAGCCTGGGGAAAAAATGACAAATAATTGCGAAATGATCGCTTGGCAAATGGATAATTCTGTATTGAAGTAGTGTTAACCTTTTTACCTTTCAAAATTATTTGTCTGTCTTCTTTATCGAGAAAATCTACAATCGAAAAAATATCAGCATTTGTATAGATGTTGTTCAAGGATTCGACAACTTTTTCAGAACCAGCGTAATTTACGAACCATTCATGCATTATTGCGACTTTCACGATTTACACCTGTATTTTTGATATTGTAACTTAGTAACTTTTTGGCGGATAATTATTTTCCATAAAGTAATAAAAACAAAGATAGTTGATTTATTTAATTAAAATAATTTCATAAATATTTTTTGTTTTCTTTATCATTTGTTCTAGACTAAAATTATCTTTAACTGAATTTTTTGCTGCATTTGAAATCCTTTCCCATAATGTTTTTTCATTGGCTAACATTGAAATATATTCGACGGCTTCTTTATGATTACTTATATTAAAAAGAAAACCATTTTGATTATGAATTAAAATATCTTTATTTCCGACTACATTTGTTGCCACAACCGGTAATCCATTAGCCATTGCTTCAAGAACTGCAAGTGGTAATCCTTCCCATCGTGATGTAGAGATATAGCAGTGACAATCCTTTAAAATATCCTGTGTATTTGTAACTCCACCTGTAAATATAACATTTGATTTTGAATTAAGTTTATCTATTTCTGTTTTAATTTGATTTTCATTTTTACCGGTTCCGATTATAACAAATTCAAATTCATTGTTGTTCATTTCTCGAATAATATCGACAAGCATTTCTGTATTTTTTTGATAATCAAATCTTGTAATCGTTACTATACGAAATTTTTGATTTTCATTTGGAAAATAAGCTGAAGAATTTTGAAGTTTTATCCCATTATTTATTTGTGCTAATTTTGATTTTTTACAAATTTTATTCTTTCCCAAATCACTGAATTCACCTTTTGAAACAGCAATAATA
>JAFGPR010000102.1 GCA_016936095.1 Ignavibacteriales bacterium
AATAAGATGCAATACTTAAGTCTATCGGTTCCAGTATAATTGTCATAAGCATATTTCAAAAAATCTCTAATAGCAACCGGATCAACCATCCCAGAGGAAAATTCATTAAAAATATCATCCACATACACCAATCTTGTCGATAATTTATTGGGTGATTCATTGTTTTTATAGTTGGCTAATCTTTCTGCTTCCACTTGAAAATATTTATTTGAAATAATAATCAATTCCGTTGATGTGTTTGCATTTCTCAAGTTTGTATTAGTAATCTGTTCAAATGAATTTGGAGTTAAGAATGAATTAGAATTTACCGCAATATATTTGGAGCTAAAACTTGTAGAACCATTATCCTGAAATACTAAATTTCCATTATTAATACTTTTTGGTATTATCCTCTTAACAGTTGAAAAATCTGAAACATCAAACAAAAAAATATCATTAGAAGAATAATTTGATATTTGATATTCAATAACTTCATTAACAAGTTCAGAAAAGAAAAGTAAATAATTATTATTAGCTTTTAAGTATTGTTCATATTGGATTGTAAAATAATCAAGATATCCCTTAGAATCATCAGAAGGTGAGTTGTAAATAAATTGTAATTGACTCGTTTCATTTGCCAAACTACCATTATATTGAAAACTACCTGTATGTCTTCTTCCGTATAAATCTGCACCTGTCAAATAACCATATACATACTGAGAATAAACCTGATTATTATTTTCTTTTATTTGTAATAAAACATTAGTTGTTGAAGCATTTACAAAAACGAGATAATAATTAATACTTGAGTTTGAAATTATATTGTAAAGAGAATTTGTATATGTCTTTGATTTATTGGAATAAGAAAATTCATCACCTAAATAATTTCTTCCTGATTTTCCAATATTGATTTTATCTTCATCATTAGACTTATATGCTAAAGTTTTTGATTGGACATATGGAGTTGGAATGTTTAATGAATTTTTTGTTTCCATTCTTTTTCCATCAACTCCACCAAAAGTCAGATAATAATAGTTTTGTTTTGAATATGGATGTTTATTTCTTGCTATTAAATTATTTGATGTATTATATTCCCAAAAATCAGTACTCTTTCCATAGAATAAGGCATAGTCACCATTGTCAAATGAACCATCATTCTCACCAACGACAATAATTGCATTTTCAATTAAACCATCTGGTCTTGGCTGATTAAGATTTTCCTGTAGCTGATATCCTCCATTGTTATAGATTTTAATTGTTCGAGGATCTATACTACTTGGAGTAATTCCTATCGATTGAAGTAAAGAATAATCGATTTTATAAATACCTTCTTCAGGAACAGAAAACTTGTACCAACTACCACTTAAAAAAATAGAATTTAATATAGATTGTCCTTTTTTGGTTTGACTTTGAATACCCCAATTTTTTGCTATCTCAAAATTTAATATTTCAGATGAGAAAATCTCATCTTTAATTAATTCAGTGCTATTAGAGATTGGCGAAAAATTTACTTTAAATAAAATCCTCTTATAAATTGTAATTTTCTCATTTTGTGGATCAAACTTTATTGGATAAATTTTAATTGCTTGAGTTGGCAAATTTCTAAAATATCCAAAATCGCCAAAAGTAACGATTAAATCATCTTTAATATTTCTATAATCAGATGATATAATGTAATTTGGTTCATAAAAGAATGGTTCTCGCTTATATGGAGTAGGATTAGGAGCCATTAATCCAATTAATTCATTATCAATTTCTAATTCAAGTATTTCAATCGAATTATTAAATTCGGTAGGTATGCCAATGTTTATTAAACGATAAGGATTTTGAGGTAATCCATAATTATTTTCTTCATCAATCAATCCATTTAATAAATCAATCTTATAATAATTATTATTATCGAAGTTAATCTCAGAAATATGCAAGATAGAAGGTTTGTACTCAATGACTATTGAATTCTGTGTTGAATACAATATTGAAATATCATTTTGAGCAAATAATGTGTAAGAAAAAATAAAAAATAATGGAGCGAAATATTTCACTACTATTATCTCCGAATACTAAGAAATATTAATTAAGTAAAATGTAATAAAGATTAATAAATAATAGTAGTTTTAGTAAATAAGCTCTCACCTTTAAAAATTATTGTGGCAAATTTAATCAAGTATGTTATATAATGTCAAGTCAAATAAAGAGTTATACTAATTATTACACTAAAGTCCTAATTGTTGATGAATTTTATTTAATGCATTAATGCAAAACTGAATATGTTCTTCAAGGGGAATATTTAATTCTTTTGCTCCGTTAATTATATCTTCCCTACTAACATTTTTAGCAAATGCTTTGTCTTTCATCTTTTTTTTAACTGAATTTACTTCTACTTCAGATAATTTTCTATTAGGTCTAACCAAAGCAACAGCAGTTATAAAACCTGCAAGTTCGTCGCAAGCAAAAAGTACCTTCTTCAACAAAGTATCTCTCGGTATATTGGTATAATCAGCATGAGATAATATTGAATCTATGAAATCATTATCAAATCCTTTTTCTTTGAGTATTTCAGCACCTTTAAATGGATGTTCTTTTTCTGTGGGAAATTTTTCATAGTCAAAATCGTGGAGCAGAGCAACATTGCTCCAGTACTCTATGTCTTCTCCAAATTTCTCTGCATAGGCTCTGACACACGCTTCGACAGAGATTGCATGTTTAATTAAATTTTCATTTTTTGTGTAATCTCGTAATAAGTTCTCACAAAAATTTCTATCTCTATTTACATCGTTCATAATTTACACTCCAATTTATTTAAATGCGCTATTGCATAATTTATTGATAACACACTCTTTGCATTTTGGTTTTCTTGCTATGCAAATTTTTCTTCCATGCTTTGATAATAATAAAGATGTATCAATCCACAATTTCTCAGGTATCAATTCTTTTAATCTTTGCTCGATTTTTTCGGGATTATTGCTATCAATAAATCCTATAAGATTTGAAAGTCTTTTCACATGAGTATCAACAGCGATAGAAGGTATATTGAACCAATTACTCGCGATAACCGATGCAGATTTCCTTCCAATACCAGGTAGTCCAACCAATTTGTCAAAATTTTCTGGGACTTTACTATTAAAGTCCGAAATCAATGCTTCACATACAGCTTTGATAGATTTTGCTTTTTGTTTATAAAAACCTGTTGAGAAAATATCTTTTTCTAATTCTTCACTTTTTACTTGTAAGTAATCTTCTGGTTTTTTATACTTCTTAAATAAGACTTTCGTAACTATATTTACTCTTTTATCAGTGCATTGAGCTGATAAAATTGTTGCAATTAAAAGTTCAAATGCTGAAGAAAAAATTAGCTCAGGTTTAACTTCAATATAAGTATTTTTAAGAATTTGTATTATCGTTAGAGCTTTATCCTTTTCCATTAATAACACTCCATTTATAAAAAAAAGAAAGGGAAATTACTTTCCCTTTCTTGTAGCGCGTACGGGATTCGAACCCGTGATCTCCGCCTTGAGAGGGCAGCGTCCTAAGCCACTAGACGAACGCGCCGGAAACAGAGAAAAAATTATTTAATTTCGTTAAATTCTACTCTTCTGTTTTTCTGTCTGCTCTCTTCTGTCGTATTTGCAATAGCAGGTAAAGTCTCACCCTCTGATTTTGTTAACAATCTTGTAGCATCAATACCTTTCTGCACTAAATATTCTTTTGCTGCATTAGCTCTCTTTTCTCCCAATTTCTTATTATAAGCATCAGTACCTCTATCACAAGTATGACCACTTAACATAATTTTAACACCTGGATTTTTAACTAGTTGATCAGCAATTTTATCCAGTTCAGCCTTAGCATCCGGTTTTAATACACATTTATTATAATCAAAATAAATGTTATTGAATGTCAAAGTAGTTGTTGGTGGTGGCGGTGGTGCTTTTTCTTCATACAATGAAGCAACCCATTGCCCACCGAATGCGTTAATTCTAGTATCTGCCCATACTTTAACTTCAACAATAAAACCATCTCTTGTAATACTTTTTGGAACAACTTGATATCTCATTTTTGAGTTATCAAGCTCATCAATTAACATAACTGTAACATATACAGTTGGAGCTTCATCAAAAGGTTTATCAAAGACAACTTCATAATCGAATATTCTATCGCCATCACCTTGATGAAGTGTGTACCCTGGTGTATTACTATCAACATAGTAATTACCTACTAGAACTTGTCCAATACTTACACTACTAAGCAATAAAGAAATAAATAGAACCGAAGAAAAAACTTTCACCTTCATATGTCCTCCTTTTTTTAATGAAAAGTTTTATTTAGCCAAAATGGTAAACTCTACTCTACGATTTTGCTCTCTTCCCCAATCAGTAGAATTAGTGGCAATTGGTCTTAATTCACCGTAACCAACTGCTACCAATCTTGTTGAACTAACTCCTCTACTAATTAAATATGTTTTAACTGAATTAGCTCGAGCTTCTGAAAGTTTTTGATTGTATGAATCTGAACCGACATTATCAGTGTGCCCTGCTAATTCAATGACAACCGTTGGATTTTGAATAAGAAAATCGGAAACAATATTCAGTTCACTATATGATTCTGGTAAAAGATTTGATTTTGCAAATTCAAAATAAATATTATTTAATTGAATAGTTTGTCCTACTTCAATTTCTTCTTCCTCTATTACTAATGGTTCAGCATATGCTATCCATTGACCACCAAAAGCATTTATATGTGTTTCGCTCCATACTTTTGCCTGTACAGTCATTCCATCTCTTGAAACTGATTTTGGTAATACTGAATATCTCATTTTAGAATTCTCTATCTCATCAACAAGAATAACAGTAATATAAACCATTGGTTTTACATCAAATGGTTTATTAAAATAAATCTCAAAATCATAAGTTCTGTCACCACTTCCTCGGTGAAGATTATAGCCGGGCATACTACTATCAACATAGTACGTTCCTGCAGCAAATTGTCCATAATTAGATATGGAAAATAGAATAGTAAGTAAAATACTTAGAATAAAAGCTTTGGACTTCATCGCTTTCTCCTTATTTTGTTAATAAATAATTTTTTATTGTTTAATTTAACAAAATTTTTTAATGATTACAAAATTATTGTAATAATTTTTTTAACATACCTTACATAAGCTAATTTAATATTACATTAAAAATTAAAAATTTTGTTGCTAAATAAGAATTTTTATAATATATTTGTAATTGAAAAATTTTTTTGGAGGATAAGAATGTTCGCGATCGTAGACATCGCTGGTCAGCAATTTAAGGTTGAAGAAAAAATGAAATATAACGTTCCAAGACTTGAAGCGGAACTAAATTCAACAATTTTATTTGATTTTGTTCGGGTTTTATCTGATGAATCACTTATATCAATAGGCAATCCCATCGTTGAAAGTGCAAAAGTTGAGGCTAAAGTTATTGAGCATCTCAAGGACGATAAGGTCATTGTCTTTAAAAAAACTCGTAGAAAATCTTATCAAAAATTCAATACACACAGACAGCAACTTACAAAAATTGAAATAACGAAAATAATTAAATAATAGAGGTAGTTATGGCACATAAAAAAGGTCAAGGCTCGTCAAGAAACGGACGTGATAGTAACCCACAATATTTGGGTGTTAAAACCTTTGGTGGGCAAGTTATTAGTGCAGGTTCTATAATCGTTAGACAAAGAGGGACTAAATTCCATCCTGGTATTAATGTTAGAAAAGGTAGTGACGATACACTATTTTCTTTGATTGATGGAACTGTAAAATTTGAAATTAAAAGAAATAATCGAAAATTTGTTAGCGTTTTACCTACGGCATAAATAATTTTAAAATATTTTTATCAACCCTTCCACTGAGAAGGGTTTTTTATTTTAAATAATTGTCTTTTAGTTTTTCTTTTTTAGATTTTTTACGTATTTTAGGATATATATAAAAATAATTGGTGATATAAATGCAAAAAATATTTTTATTTATTTTTCTGTTTATTCAAGTTTCTCTTTACCCACAGGTATACAAATTTGCTTGGTTGACAGACACACATATAGGTGCACCAGAGGCTGATAATGATTTAATGGCTGTTGTTTCCTCTATCAATCAAAATAAAGACATTAAATTTGTAATTATTTCAGGAGATATTACCGAAAAAGGAAGAGATTCTGAATTTGATAATGTATACGAATTATTATCCAACTTAAATAAATCATACTTTATTATTCCTGGAAACCATGATACTAAATGGAGTGAAAGTGGATGTCTAAAATTCTTAGAGTTATTTAATGATGATAAATTTTCTTTTGAATTTGAGGATGAAATTTTCATTGGAATAAACACTGGGATCCCTTGGAGAGGTGGAGGTGGACACATTGCTCTGGAAGATTTAGATTGGGTTAAAGAAAAATTAATCGAAATCCCTAAATACAAAAGAATATTTTTATTCATTCATCATCCCCTAGATGATATTGACAATTCGTACTTACTAATAAATTTATTTAATGACTATAATTTGTCTCTTATGTTTTGCGGCCATGGACACTCCAATAAGAAATTTAATTTCAATAATATTATTTGTGTTATGAGCAGAGCTACTTTGAATAAAAATCAAGTTAGTTGGGGATATAATTTAGTTGAAGTCTCAAAGGATACTATAGTATTTTATAATGTTGATAAAAATCCACAAGCAACGAAATGGGCAAGTATTATTTTAAATAAATCACCTAAAAACCCAAAAATTGATTCTATTCAATTTTTAGATTTTCATATTGATTTACTAAGTAGCTACGACTTACAACAAACATTGGTTTCTCCAGTTTTAATTGAGGGTGAGAAAATATATTCAGTTACTAAATCGGGCTTAATTACCTGTAGTGATTTGAATGGTAATATATTATGGAATTATGAATCAAATAGTTATGTTTACAGCAAACCAATAATCACTAATAAAACAACATTAATCATTGGGACTTTACACGGAGAACTATTAATATTAAATTCCGAAACTGGTGAATTGGTTCAATCAATAGGAGTCGAGAATTCGATTACATCAAAATTATCAACTTTAGAATACATAGGAAACAAAGAATTTTTAATACCCAAAAGATCAGAAAGTAAATCTGCTGTTATTTTTGGAACAAGTGCAGGTGAGTTATTTTGTTATGATATAGAAACACTTCAAGAAATTTGGAATAATCGCGATGCAAAAGGTATGATTGAAACAAAACCCTTAATATTTGATAATAAAATCTACTTTGGTAGTTGGGACGGATATTTATATTGTATCGATGCAAAAGAAGGTTGGTTAAACTGGAAATGGTCAGCACAGAAGAATTTCTACTATTCCCCTGCTGCTTGTGAACCACAAACTGATGGTAAAAATATTTTTATTGCAACCCCTGATAAATATGTTTATGCTATAGATGCACTGCTTGGGATTACAAAATGGAAAACAAATGAAGCAAATGCTTGGGAATCAATCGGAATTTCAATTGACAAAAAAAGATTACTAATAAAAAGTGTCCAGAATAATTTTTCAATTCTATCAAGTGAAGATGGTAAAGAGATTAAAGAAATAAATATCGATAATGGTGTTGACACAACACCAATTGAGCCAATCGAACATAATGGTAATATTCTTTTCAGCAGTGCAAATGGAAATATATATCTTATTGACAATAATTTCGAACTAAAGAAAATATTGTTCCTTGGTAATTCGAGAACTCATACAGTTCAACATATAAAAGAGAATATATTTGTAGTATCAAATATGGACGGAAAAGTTGTTGTTTTTAAATTGAAGGAAAAAATATGAGAATGTTTGATGGATTCATCTTTGATTTGGATGGAACATTAGCCTCAACAAATAAAATCATTTTTGCTTCTTTTAATTTTGTAATAAAAAAATATCTTGGGAAAGAATATACTGACGAAGAGATAATCTCTTTATTCGGACCAACCGAAGATACAATATTGAAGAAATTTACAGGTAATCAATATCCACAAGCACGAAAAGATTATTATCATTTTTATGAAATGCATCATGATAAGATGGTAACTCAATATCCCCAACTAATAAAAATAATCAAAAAAATCAAAAATCAAAATATTCCTTTAGGTATTTTTACAGGTAAAGGTAAAGAAAGCACAAATATCACACTGAAGAAAATTAATGCTTATAAATATTTTGACTTAATTATTACTGGTGATGATGTTGCCGAGCATAAACCACATCCGGAAGGGATTAACAAATTTATTGAAAAATTTGGAATCAAAAATGAACGTGTTCTGATGATTGGAGATGCTCCAACTGATATAAAAGCGGCTAAATCTGCAAATGTAAAAATTGCTTCTGTCTTATGGGATAGTTATTCAAGGTCACTAATATTAAACGAAAATAATTTCGATTATGTGTTCCATACAATAGCAGAATTCAAAAATTTTATAAACGAACAGTTATCTTATTGACCAAATTTTAAGGGATAAATAAAAGATATTCTTGGTTCAATTCTTTTCTGGGTTTTATATTCTATTATGTTATCTTCACTATCTCTTATCGGTGTAAAAGTCCAATTATATACTAAAGACAATACTAAAAATGGAAAAACTTTATATCCATATTCAAAATACAATAAAGATCTATCATCAAGTTTGAATAAATCACTACCTCCCTCAATATTTACTTTATCATAACCAGCTTTAAGAATATAAGGATAATCCTCAGGCATAATGTTAGTATAAATATGTAAGATCCCACTCTTAGGATAATCATCAAGACGCTGATAGCTTCCAATAATATCAAACCAACCAAGGACTTTTACAAATAACTCACCATAAAAACCATCACCAACTGATTGAATGTTTTTTAAGCTTTGGATTTTACTACTAACAATACCACTGCTTGAATCAAAATTAAATCTTTCCAATTCATAAAATGAATTAAAATAAGATGGTATATAATTATCACCATTGAATCTTCGTTCAAATTTAATTTTTGAATCAATAAGGTCTAATAAATTAAAACCAAAAATCGCTCCAGCGGCAACACCACTTCCATAATCTATAATTTTTGTATAATCGCAGTATAATTCAAAATTTATTAGATTGCTTTTAACTATAGGAATACCAATATCAAATCCAAATATTGATAAACTTCCCTCATCATTGACAATATTGAATTTATTATTACCATAATTATAAGAGACAGAATCTACTCCAGCCATTTCATTAAAATCGGAGGCGAAAGAAGCGCCAATTTCGAAATCATTTATTATTGGAATATTAGCAAGTGAAGTAAATTGAAATGGTCGGACAAAACCACGCATACCAAACACTCCAGCTTGACCAAAATTTCCGTAGACACTTTCAAAACCAAATGCATTAAAATCGATATCCAATTCCATTCCGATTTTTCGTGTGTCAAAGCTGGGACTATTATTGTAAAGATACATTATGCTTCCATGCCCAAGCGTTGAATAATCCAATGCACCAACTCTTATATAAAAGGGATCATCTTTTTTGCCATATCTGACATATCTTATAACACTCAAGTAATCACTAAAATCATTAAAATTTTCTGTTCTAATTTTTCCATTTGGATCAAAATCTATATTTAGATCTAATCCAAAACCTAAATCACCCAAAGATACCTCAGGAAAAAAGTGAAATGTATAATGTGGCTTTCCATCAATCCAGTTTAATCCAAATCCCCCACCAATTATTCCCTCGTTTGGATTTAATGAATATAGTTGTGCTTTTAATGATAAAATTGGAACTAATATAAAAAATATTGAGTATAATTTTCTCATAATATCTCCGAGAATAAATTCTTATTATTTAAAGATACTAACAATCTCACTATCTTACAATTGCAAGTTTTTGTGTGTAATCTTTTGTCTTATCACCTTGTTTTACAATTACTTTATAAAAATATACTCCATTAGCAATTCTATCACCATCTTGATCTTTCCCATCCCAATATATTCTATTAAAATCATAATTTAGATTTAGTGAATTTACTTTTATTTCTTTTATTAATCTACCTGCGATAGTAAATATTTTAAGAATAAATTCATCTGGAATTTGTGTAAGTTTAAAAGTAAAATATGTCTCATCCGAAAATGGATTTGGATAATTATATAAATATAAAACTTGCAATTCACTTGATACCTGAAATGATTTTGAATAACCTATACTGTCGGTATTACCCGAAGCATCTGTTGGATATACTTTTATGTTATGAATTCCATCAATTAAATTAGGTTTATAATTTACTTTTACTTTAGGATTTTGCTCCGAAAAAGTA
>JAFGPR010000103.1 GCA_016936095.1 Ignavibacteriales bacterium
AAAAGTATCAGCTGTTGTAAATGTGTATGTAAATGTCGAAGTTGTGTACATATAACTTGAACCCCAAATAACTCCATCAGCACTGACCGACCATTCCCATTTGGGAGTGTAGCCACCATCCTGGCTGTCGTTATCAATACTACCTGCACCGGTGAATACTATTGTTTTATTAACAATTTTTTCACCAGATGAATAACTGCCGTGACTTGTAGGGACTATCTGATATGTAAAAATTTTACTCATTCCTATAGTGAATATCTATAATGTAAAAGGTTTTATTTTTTTTGTAAAAAAGAATTTATTTTATCTATTAACTATTTAAAAAATAATCTATTAATAAACTAAGCTTATTTTTTAATTCTTTTCTATTTACTATGAAATCCAAAAATCCTTTTTCAAGAAGAAATTCTGAGCGCTGGAATCCTTCAGGTAGGTCTTTGCCGATTGTTTCTTTAATTACACGTGGACCTGCGAAACCTATCAATGCATTTGGTTCTGCTATGTTTACATCACCAAGCATTGCGTAGCTTGCAGTAGTTCCACCTGTCGTGGGATTGGTCATAACAGAAATGTAAGGTATTTTTGCATCAGCTAAACGCGCTAATCGTGAACTTGTTTTAGCCATTTGCATAAGTGATAAAGCGGCTTCCATCATTCTGGCACCACCACTTTTTGAAATGATAATTAGAGGTATTTTTTTTTCGTAAGAAACATCAATAAGGCGTGCGATTTTTTCACCAACCACCGAACCCATACTTCCGCCGATAAATGTAAAATCCATTACACCAAGCGCAACATCTTTTCCGTTAAGTTTGCCTGTACCTGTTCTTATTGCGTCTAATAGTCCTGTTGATTTAAATGTATTCCTTATTCTATCGCGGTATTTTTTTGTGTCGGTAAAATTAAGTGGATCGGGTGAATACATCCGTTTATTTATTTCTTTGAACGAATCCTTGTCCAATATTATACTGATATATTCAGCAGAACCTATACGAAAATGATTTTCGCATTTTGGACATAAGAATAAGTTTTTGCTAAGTTGGGAACTATGAATTACTTCTGAACAAACTTCGCACTTAGTCCATTGTCCATCGGGAATGTCTCGTTTTTGCGTATCAACAGGAACACTCTGTTTTGCTTTTTTAAACCAGCCCATTTCAACTTCTATCTACTATATTAATAATTAATGTTAAAGTCAGTTGAGAATTTAAAGGGTCGTTGGATAAAATATTTACAGTGCGAATTATTTTTCCTATTTTTTCTGATGTATCAAATTGGACAGTCATCTTGGCACTGTTTTCCGGTTCTATTGTTGGATTCTGAAAAATTACATTAACATATTTCGATGATGTCATTATGTCACTAATTGTTAAATTTTTAGTTCCTTTATTGAAAATTTCAATTTCGAGTTCGATATTATCTCCTTTTTGAACCGTTCCAAAATCGTGTTGATATTTTGACAAAGAAATTTTTGGACGATCAATATTTAGTGTTCCTTTCGGAACAATATTAGCAGTAAAGCAAAGCCTTAATTCAGGATTTTTCGGGTCATTTGATTTAACATAGACATATTTTTTTTGTTGTCCGTTTCTATGCGATGTGTTGAATTCAACATGAATATAAGAGCTTTCATTCGGCTCTAATTCATTCTTATTTGGTTTTGCGGCTGTACAACCACAAGAAGCATTGACACCTTTAATAGTTAATAAATCGCCACCCGAGTTTGTAATGATAAAATCATATTCAACTATTCCCCCTTCTTCAATATCACCGAAATCATGTGTCATTTTATTTACAGATATAACAGGACCGATTATCTGAGAGAAATTTAGTGTAGTTACAAATAGTAAAATTAGAATAAAGATCTTTTTCATTTCTTTGCTCTTGGGATAAATTGTTTAATATATAAAGGTTCTAAAAAATCATATTGCAAAGTTAATAATTTTTTACCAAAAATATAAGCCCATTTTGCTATGTAAATCGCGTTAGGATTAGCAATCGATTTAACTTCTTTGTTGAAATTACCAAATGCTAATGAATTTATTTTTTTAAACTTATTTAAAGAATCTTTTTTAATTAATTTCGGTTGTATTTTGATTTTGTAGCTTTCTCTGGTCTTGGAAAATTTTCCAATATAATATTCATCAATATTTGCATCGTTGATAATATAAAATTCTGTTTTGTCTTGAATAAAATGACAAATCTGATAAGCAAATGCTTCAAAGGTTGGAACAGGAATTATAGGGATATCTCTTCCAAATGCAAGTCCTTTTGCAACTGACATTCCAATCCGCAAACCAGTAAAAGAACCAGGACCCATTGATATAGCAATGCTCGAAATATCTTTGATACTAGTATTCGAGATTTGAAACAGTTGTTCAATTGCAGTAAAGATCTTTTCAGCATGAATATGTTTCTTCTCGAAATTTAATTCTACATAATCATCAGCAGATAAAAGCAATGCAACACTACAAAGACTAGCAGAAGTCTCGATAGATAAAATTGGTAAATATTTGTCCATAGTTACGATCTATCTTTTTTCCATAAATGAGAAATATTAAAAAACAATTGAATAATGAACACCGAACACAGAATAATGATTTTTGATTTATACTTTAAATTACATCATTCGTTAATGAACACTCGATACTCAAAATAACTGAATTATGAACACCGAACACAGAATAAAGAATAAGGAATTGCAATTAACTTTTCAAATTTTTATTAGCAGTTTCAATACTCTTTACAAAAATCGAAATTAGTTCATTATTTTCAACTTTAAT
>JAFGPR010000012.1 GCA_016936095.1 Ignavibacteriales bacterium
AAACTTCATTTCTAAACATTTCTATCGCGGTATAAATTCTTTTATCTTGCGTGGAAATCAATTCCCAAGCAATTTTTATTTAACTTTTCTTCAATGCAAACAAAAAAACGGTGAAATATGGAATATTTTAGAGATCCAAAAAATCAAATATATGCTGACCTAGCATATAGACTTGGACGAATTATTGTTCAATATGAGAAATTAGTTGTTAAAGAAAAAAAATATGAAGCAACATTGTATATTGCTGTTCTTCAAAATTTAATGACGAATTGCAATGAATATGTTCGTCAGATGATAAGAAGTGAACGCAAAAAATCTATTTTTAACCAAGAAATCTCAAAATCTGGATGGGGAATTGATAAAAAATGCTGGATTAAAAACACATTTAACGAAGAAGATTCATTACAAAACTTTATCATCCACATCAGAAACTCGGTTAGTCATCCAAAGAATATTGACATAAAAAGCGATAAACCTTCGACCGGTTTTACTACAATAGAGAATAAATCAGGAAATATTAAAATGTTTAGATTTATTGATTCACCAGATGTTATAGAAATCAACAGATTAAAAGAATTTACAAAAAATGGAATTGAGAATACAATATATCAGAGAAATTCAAACAATAAAATTATAAATCATGAGTTCCCTAATGATATAAATTATGAAGAAATACCGGATAAACCAGGGAAATACAGAATTATTCACAATGGTAAACCATTTTTTAGAATAGCAATAATTGATCTTAGTGTTGAACAACTTAGTAAATTTGTTAAAGAATTATCCAACTTTCTTGCTCAGCCTATTAAAAAAGAATGGGATGGTGTAACTATCAAAGAACTAATAGCTGCATGAAAACATTAGTTTATTTTGCTTCGGGACCGATTAGAGAAGAATATAAAGATATTGATTTTAACAAGATATATCTTATTGATAATTGTTTTAGTCATAGGAGATCGAAGAACTTATTGGCGAATGGTAAAATAGAATGCATTGGAATGGATTGTTTGGAATCAATTACCTTACTCAAAAAAGAAAATGTGCAAATAGACTATTTTGTTTCACTAAATGAAGGTTTATATGAAGGTGGTGGTAGTTATGCAATTAATTCTGATATGTTTTTGGGTTATGTAATGCCTTTGCTTAAAGAAAGGTATATTCATATCATGAACCTAACTTACTATAGAAACCAGTATAGAGTGACAATGGATTTGCCATATAAAATCGAAGAGATTAAAGAAAATGATCCAAGATATTTAAATCCATTCATTTTTTCAAGATATAAGTTTAGTTACGAAAATGCAAAAGTATTTGAAATGAGAAAAATTAAAGAAGAGAGAATTCCAGTTAATATTAATTCTAAAATTAACATACAAATAATTCATGAAAGCATTTGGAATTATTATGAAGAACTTGATATTATTATTATTTCATTTTCAGAGCAGGGTCAACAAGATTTTTTTGATAAAATACCTAAAACCATAAATATAAATAGATTGAATATCGATGAAGTGTTTATTTTTTGTGAAAAAAATAGAATTAAGAAATTGGGATTTACACCTTGGGGCAAAGGGAAATATAAAAGTTTTCTGAATAAATTGAAGATTTTAAAAAGTGATTATCCTAAGGAAATTTATTTGTTTCATTTGAACAAAAACGATTATAAGGAAATAAAAGAATTTGCGAAGAGAAGTTCTTAGCTTGATTTGAAATTAGTAAATATAGTTGTAGCTGGAATAGAAAATGGCTTATAATAGATGTATGAAAGCAATGCGAAAAATCTTATTCGCGGGTGTCGAGGATTTTGCCTAGTTCGGTTGATGTGATGCGGGAGTATTGCATTGAGTATTGGGGGTTGCGATGACCGAGTTGGCGTTGAACTGCTGAGATGTTGCCTGTCTTTTCTATTATGTATTTTCCCATTGCGTGTCGAGCGGAATGAGGAGTCTTGCCGGATATAATAAGAGTTTTTAAGGAAATTTTTATTAATAAGAAAAAAATTTGGTGTTTTAGAAGTAAAGATTATTAATTTTTTAAGGGAACAGAATTTTAGGAAATTTATTATATTGCTAATTATAAAAATTATTTTATTATCTTATTTTAAATTAGAATAAAAACGTGATAGTTAAAAAATAAAAGTTAGGCAGTTTAATGGGAAAAAGATTTAATAGAAATATTTTTTTTGCATTTCTCTTGTTTTTAATTTTTTCAAATATCTATTCTCAAAGTAAAAGCACAATTCAACAATTTTTCCTTGACCAAGCCCCTGATATACTAAATTTAGCACACGAAAATTCTACATTCCAAAATGCTGAAGTTGAAATTGTGAATTCTAATGATTTGGAATTTGACTACAAGATTACCATTACTATTGACTATAAGGGATTTTTCAAAAACCATACTTTGAAGTGTTATGTTTATTTTAAGGGATATCCAAGGAAATTTATATGGGGAACTGACACTAATTTTTTCAAAATCAACAACGATGCGGATGTGGTTTTGGAAGAACTAAAAGATAAATGGTCGGAATGTTTTCAATAAGGGGTAAAAGATAAAATGGTAAAACATGCTTCATCCCATGGTCTTTCAATTTTTATGTGTACTATTATCTCAGCAATAATTGTTGAACTTATTAAACCTTTACTTCCGGATTTATTTGCTACATTTGAAAACTGGTCGAGTGAACTATTAGATGTTGTTCCTATACCTATCTCACCGCAGTATTTTAATATACTTGTAATTGCCGCTTTGCTTGGGATACTTTGGGGCATATTTTTCAAGTTAAGATTTGACAGGGATTAGAGATGGAAGGAGAATTATTATTCTATCTGAAAACAGCCGGCTTCGGTCTGCTAACTGGTTTTGTTATCGGTTATCTATTTAAGAAGGTGGCAAAATTTGCAATATTGGTTATTGCAATAATTTTAATCGGCTCACAATTGATGCTGTTTAATGGATTATTTGATATTGATTGGCTTACAATAGAGACGACTGCAAAGGATATAATTACTGAGCAAGGGTGGACATTTGAGAGTGTGAAGCAAATATTTTTAAGTAACCTACCTTTTGGTATAGGAGCGATAATAGGATTTTTGTTTGGATTGAAGAAGGGGTAGGGATGACTTTTGAATTAGCGAAGCGACTGATTGATGAAACAAATAAAACCAAACTGAAAGTTTTGCAAGATGAGTTGTTCAAATATGCAATTGAATATTCGAGAATTAGGGTTGACTGGTATATGATGGAGGATGCCGAGAGAAAAGAAATTGAAGATTTAAGGACGGCAAAACATAATGCTTTGATTGACTGTTGTAATATACTCAGTCGGGAGATGATTAAAGTTGGCGAGGATGCAAGTTGGAGGGAAATGTTAGGTAATGACAGAAAAGAAATGGGTGATTTTGCTTGTTATATTAATTTGATACTGGGAATTAAGGGGAGATAAACGATTTGAGAAACAGAATTAATTCTTAATTTTTTAGAGTAAATTCTGAAAAATTACGAATCTTAAGAAAAAGTAATTCTTAAGTTATTTATTTTTAATGATGGTTTGATTGGAACAATAGTTGTATAAATAAACATTTAATTTTTAGTTATGAAAAAATTATTAATAATTGATGATGAACAGGATTATCTCAATTCTCTTGCAGTTTCATTGAGAAAGAAATTTGAGATTTCTCTTGCAACTAATTATTCTTCCGCACTGGAAGAATTGCAAAAAGGTGTTGATATTGCACTAATTGATGTACGCTTAAACCGAACCGACGACAATAATATTGATGGGTTAAAAATTCTTGAATGGATTAAGATGAACAAGCCCGAAATTTCTGCTTTTATAATGAGCGGTTATAGGGAATTTTCTTATGCTGAGCAGGCATTGAATCTTGGTGCAAAACATTTTTTCAAAAAGCCTTTGGATATTTTTAGTCTAATAGCGGTTTTACAGGAAAAAGGTTAATATGCTACTGCAATTCATTGTTAATGGAATTATTATCGGTTCGATTTATTCTCTTGTATCACTTGGCTTTGCCCTTGTGTATAATACTACGAGAATATTTCATATTGCTTATGCTGTTTTATATATGTTTTGCCCGTATATGCTTTTGACTTTCTATGCAAATTTAGGTTTTCCACTTGTTTTATCTTTTATTCTTGCTATTATAATTACGGTATTGTTAAGTCTGCTAATGGAATTTGTTATTTACAAGCCGCTATCTAAGAAGAAGAGTTCTTCTAATATTATTATGATTAGTTCTATCGGGATTATGATTGTTGTAATTAATATGATTGCAATGTTCTACGGAAATGAGACAAAAATTATTAATCAGGACATTTCGGAGACTGTAACTTTTGGTGATATAATTATAACATATACTCAACTTGCACAATTTTTTATTAGTGCATTTTTATTAGGAGTGTTCATTTTATTTTTAAAATTTTCTAAATTCGGAATAAGAACCCGCGCGATGAGAGATGATGATGTTCTATGTTCTGTTTTCGGTAGCGATACTTACAAAATGCGTATAGTTCTATTTTCATTAAGTGCTTTTTTTGCAGCAGTTGGAGGCGGTCTTGTTGCTTATGATGTTGGAATGGATCCTTATGTAGGAATGCCGATGTTATTGAATGCTGTTGTCGCATTAATAATTGGCGGCGTAGGAAGATTCGAGGCACCTATTTTAGGAGGTTTTATTATAGGGATATTACAATCGCTTTCGGTGTGGGCTATATCTGCAAGGTGGCAGGATGCAGTTACTTTTACTTTGTTGATTTTATTTCTTCTGTTCCGTCCGCAAGGGTTGCTCGGTGAAAAGAGGAGAGCAGTTTAAGAAAATATTATATATTATAGTATAATGAAAAATTTGTATAACAAGAAAATGGATTTACTAGTAGAGGATTTCAAATTAAATTGTAAGGTTGCATGGATTAAATTTGCGATTAAAAAAAAGTTTTCTAAAAATAATATTAGCGAAAGAGAAGGTATATTTAAAAATTTAAATGATTTTATAATTGAAAATTTTAAATTTATGTCAATAAAAGATAAGTGGATTGAGTTTCAGAGAAAGAGTGCAGAACAGTTTCTTAAAGACGCTATTTCTAATGATACACATGGAAATAACCTTTGGGATAATAAAAAGGCATTAGAATTAAGTTCATTATTTATAAATGAATTTTCCGAATACCCCAGATTTTTTGGTAACACATATATTGAATATCAATTTGCTAAAATAGAAAGAGCGGATACAAGAAAACCTGTTTGGGAATTGGGTTTATTGGCATTAGATGTTAAGAAAATAGGTGGAATTTGGATTTCAATACATGAAGATCCACATGCGATAAGAATATATAATTACCATTAGTATAAGTGGTTACAGTATCTTTATTCGTCGGAGATGAGGATTTCGCAGGTCGGCACGAAGTAGCTGATTAAATCTAGAACTTATAAAAGAGTATTCTAGCAAAAAACAATAGATTATGGATTACATTTTTCACATAATAATAATGATAAACATTTATATCATTCTTACAACAAGTACAAACTTGCTGGTTGGGATGACTAATCTGTTATCAATTGGGCAGGCAGCATTATATGGCATTGGGGCTTATCTGGCAGTTTTAGCGTTGATGGTTTTAAACTTATCATTATTACCAACATTGATTTTTGTAATACTTGGAACTGCCCTGCTTAGTCTTTTAGTTGCGTATCCATCTCTTAGACTGAGAGGAGATTATTTCGTTCTTGCTACTCTTGGATTTCAACTTATTGTATTTACAATTCTATATAATTGGGTATCGGTAACAAGGGGTCCTTACGGCATACCAGGAATTCCTTCACCGGTATTATTCGGTGAAATTACTATTTACGGAATTATACCTTATTTAATTCTCAGTTCGGTATTTGCACTTATAGTAATTTTGATTTTTTATAAATTTATACATTCACCATTTGGAAGGGCACTGAAAGCAGTAAGGGATGACGAACTATCTGCTCAAGCTATTGGAAGAAATGTTACGGGGTTGAAAATCTGGGCTTTTGTTGTATCAAGCGGGTTTATCGGTATTAGCGGATTGCTTTATGCTTCTTATGTTAGTTATATTGACCCTACAAGTTTCAATCTTGACGAAGCAATATTTATTCTTTCGGCAGTAATTATTGGTGGAACAGGAAATATAAAAGGACCTGTTATTGGAGCTATTTTTGTTGTTGTTCTACCTGAATTGCTACGCTTTGTCGGATTGCCCGATAGTGTGGCTGCTAATCTGAGGCAGATAATATACGGATTACTTATTATAGTTCTTATGCGTTTACGACCGCAAGGTTTGGCAGGGGAGTATGCTTTGAAATGAATAGTGATTTAATCTTAAATATTGATTCTATTCGTAAGAGTTTTGTTAGAAATATAATAGATCTACGCGGTAAAGATGAAGATGAAAGATTTTATGTCCTTGAAGATATTGACCTGTTAGTCCGCAGAGGAAAAGTAACATCATTGATTGGTGGTAACGGTGCAGGTAAAACTACTCTGTTCAATATTATTTCAGGTTTTTTTGCAGCTGATGACGGGAAAATAAGTTATATGCCAAATAGTGAAGTTGTTGAAGTATTAGGTTTAAGTGCATATAAAATTGCACGCAAGGGAATAGGAAGAATGTTTCAGGATAATCATATATTTCAGAATATGACTGTGTTCGAAAATATGCTGATTGCAGATGATAATTTTTTTGGCGAAAGACCTTTTGAATCAATTATGTATTACAGAAAAAATGGTGTTATCGAAAAACAAAGAATAGAAAAGGCGGAGAATATTTTTATTGACTTATTCGGTGAGGATAATCCATTTTTGAAAATGAAGAATGAGAAAGCAAAAAATTTATCTTATGGACAACAACGATTGTTAGGGCTGGCAAGACTTTTAATGGGGGATTATAAACTGCTTTTGCTCGATGAGCCGACAAGCGGAGTTAATCCTGTGGTAATTGAAAAAATTAAAGAGATTATAAATTATTTTGTTAAGACTAAGGGATTAACTGTTTTTTTAATAGAACATAATATGAGTTTTGTCCTTGATGTTGCTGATTTCTGTCACTTTATGAGCAAGGGAATAATTGCGACCAGCGGAACACCTGAGGATATTATAGGTAATCCGGAAGTGAGGAAGAATTATCTTGGGATATAGGTTGCAGGTTGCA
>JAFGPR010000104.1 GCA_016936095.1 Ignavibacteriales bacterium
AAGACTTTACTCGAGAGAATACTAGACTCTGTTACTAAAAATGATATCAATAAAATAGTAATAGTAATTGGTTATAAAGGTGAAAATGTTGTTAAGCTTATAGGTGATAGATATAATAATACACCCGTAGAATATGTGAATAATAAAATATATGATAAAACAAATAATATATATTCATTATATCTTGCTAAAGATTATTTAACATCAGATGATTCGATATTGTTTGAGAGTGATTTGGTGTTTGAGGATAAAATTGTATCAAATCTTTTAAGCAATCCATTCCCAAATCTTGCAGTCGTCGCGAAGTTTGAACCTTGGATGGATGGAACAGTTACAACTATTGATGATGATAATTTGATAACTGGATTTATTCCTAAATCACAAATGAAATATAAACGGGTAGATAAATATTATAAAACAGTGAACATTTACAAACTATCAAAAGAATTTTGTGAAAAATCTTTTGTCCCATTTCTTACAGCATATACAAGATCAATGGGTGATAATGAATATTATGAGCAAGTGCTACGGGTAATTACATTTATTGAAAAGCAATCACTTAAAGCTTATCCTCTAACAGACGAAATATGGTATGAAATTGATGATATTCAAGATTTAAATACTGCAGAGCTTCTTTTGGCGGATGAAGATAAAGTATTGGAATTATATCAGAAGAGATGGGGAGGATATTGGCGTTTTCCCAAACTGCTCGATTTTTGTTATTTAGTGAATCCATATTTTCCTACAAAAGAAATGGAATTAGAAATAATGCGTAGTTTCTCCCATTTACTGCATAGCTATCCATCTGGTATAAATGTACAAAATCTTTTAGCTGCAAAAATGTTTGATTTAGATCAAGAAAATATTGTTGTTGGTAATGGTGCCGCTGAATTGATCAGATCTTTAATGAATAATTTAGATGGTACATTTGGAATTTCTTCTCCGACATTTCAGGAATATCCTAATAGATTACAGAAAGAAAGAGTAAAGTATTTTAAACCATTTATAATTTCAAATAGTCCATTTTATGGATTTAAAGAACTTGAGATGATAAGCAAGGAAGTAGATAATGTAATCTTAATAAATCCCGATAATCCATCTGGCAATCTCGTCCGGAAAAATGATGTAATTCGATTAATTGAAAACTTGAAAAAACAGAATAAGCGACTTATTCTTGATGAATCATTTATGGACTTTGCCGAAAATTCAAGTGACGAATCTTTACTGAACTATGATTTGGTTAAGAAATATAACAATCTCATTATTGTTAAAAGTATAAGCAAAAGTTATGGTATTCCAGGATTTAGATTAGGAGTAATCATATCTAGCGATTTGGAAGTCATTTCTAAAACCAAAGGTGATGTTTCAATTTGGAATATCAATTCTTTTGGAGAATACTTCATGCAAATCTTTGGCAAGTATCAAAAAGATTATATTAATTCGTGTAAATTGATTCGTGCTGAAAGGGATAGTTTCTTTGAAAAATTAAAGTGCATAAAATTTTTAGAAGTATTTCCTTCCCATGCAAATTATTTTTTATGCAGGGTAAAAGAAAAGTTCACTGCGACAGAATTAACAAAGTTATTACTGACTAAACATAATATTTTTATTAAAGATTTAACCAATAAACCCGGACTAGAAAAAGGAGAATTTATTCGTATTGCAGTTAGGAATACATCCGATAACAATACTTTAATAAATATTCTTTTAGCTTTATAAGAAAATGAGCGGATTACGTATATTAAATATTTTATTATTTATTATTCTCTTGGGGATATTTTTTTTAATTCTGGGTATAATTACAAGCGGTGTTTTTTTCACTGAAACATCAGCAAATGAATTTAGAGTAATTGGAACAGTACTTATTGGAGCTTTGGTTGGCGCTATTGTAGGTGTTTCAATATCTTTATTTTTTTCTTTCTTTTTGAAAGAAGAAACAATGTTTAAAATTTCGTTTATTAGTTTAGTTGGATGTTTAGTATTAATTATTTTATTAAAATTGACAAATATGAAAGCTTTTTGATATGAATATAGTAAAGCAATATATTGCCTCACTTAAAAATATAGAAATTGAAGAAGTTGCTGATCTCATATTCTTCAGACCAATCGCAATTTTTTTTGTAAAAGTATTTTATTTATTGCCTATTACACCAAATCAAATCAGTTTTATCTCCATGCTTTTTGGAATATCTTCGGGAGTATTTTTAGCTCAAGGTACGAAAGAAAGCTTTTTAATCGGGGGTATATTAGTTCTTCTGGCTCAAGTAATTGACTGCTGCGATGGAATGATCGCACGCTTGAAAAAGAATGGAACTAAAACAGGAAGAATAGTTGACGGAACTGTTGATTATATTACAACAATTTCTATTTATGTGGGTTTAGGAATTGGACTGACTAAATTAGTAGATGAAAAGGTTATTGATTTACCGATGCATGCTTGGTTGTTAGTTCTTTTATATGGAGTCTTTAATTTTATTCATGCAATATTCACAGACAAATACAGAAACAGATTTGAATCTTATGTCTATAAAAAATCTCTAGATCCTGAATCTCAAATAAAAGAATTTGAAGATGAACTTGGAAGGCTTAAAAATATTAAGGGGAATTATCTAGATAAATTTTTAATAAGTGCATACCTTAAATATACAAAAATCCAATCTGGAAAAACGAAAAAAGAAATATTTGATTATGATACTCATAAATATGCTAAAGCAAATCGAGTGATGGTACTTCTTTGGAATTTTATTGGCCCCTCAGAACATATTTTTGTATTCGGAATATCTATGATTTTATTTCAACAAATGATATTTTTCTACTTTATGGTAATCTTTTCAAACGTTTGGTTAGTAATTTTATTAATAATTCAACTTATAATTGATAAGAAATTGAAAAAATATCAGATAAGTGTTTAATTTAAACTTATATAAAAAAGCAACTTATACATAAATTTCATAATCTTCTATAAATATTAGTTTGTAATTTTTATATTTGCAATGTTAATTTTGAATCAATAAAGAAAGTATGAAAAAACTCATTTTACTCTTTTTAATTTGCTTAATTTCTATTTCTTATGCTCAGGAAAATCCAGTTTATTTCAAAGCATACTACCCAGAATTTATTCCTGTTAATACAAATTTTGATATATCTATAGTTAGTAGAATTCAGTATACAAATGCTGATAGAGTAATTTTTTATATTCTAACGGATGATGCGACAAATCTGGAAAGTGTATTATTCAAAAATCTTAAAATTAATAAGCAGGTTAAACATCAGATTGTCACATATAAAAAAAGATCAGAAAAATGTTATTCATTCTATTTTGATTTAAAAGATACTACTTATGACCTTTCTAGAACATTTCAATTATTACTAAATCTTTCTTCCAGAACTTTAGATAATGGAAATATTTCATTTGCTATAGAAATTGAGGAAGAGAATGATTCTATTGTGTCTTCAATATCTTCATTTGATAAAAATGGGAGCTCGTTACCTACAATTAAATTAAATTATTATACTCCTCAATCTATTGCTGGCAGTTTATTACAGGTCGAAAAAAATGGTTTTTTAAAATTAAATTTTAATAATAAAGAAAATATCAATAATCTTCTACTAAGTTTTTGGTGCAATCCGCCCATATTTTCTAGATCATTTTTTAATATTACAAACTCGCAGACAAATGAAACTATTATTAATCTTTCCTCAAATGAATTTCAAACTATCACTTCAAATGAACCTGAAGGATATAAACTTAATGCAAATCAAATTATAAGCAAAAACACATGGATTCATTTTTCGTTATTTTTCAATACTTCTAATAAAAAAATAGAGGTTTATGCAAATGACAAAATATTATTTACAATTCCTCTTGAACTAAACTTAAATTTAAGTAATTTAGAATTTGAATTTGTTAATAATGAAGATGAAAAACTTCAAATAGATTTATTGAAAATTTGGAAATTTGAAAATTCTCTCGAACAAATTTTTTTGAACAAACACTATAATTCATTTCAAGCAGATAGTTCAAAATTATTATTTGATTTAAATTTTGACAGCGAAATTTCATTTAATAATAATTCAAACGGAAAAACATTTATTCTTAAAGCGGAAAGAACTAAAATATCCAAATCTGATGCACCGATATTTTCCAAAGCGCCTGAATTAAATGTAAATATTTACGAGAACTATTATCAACTGGAATGGAAAGTGTTGGATTTAAATAGTGCAGTACGAATTATGGTAGAAAAATCTACTGATGGTAAATCATATAAGGAAATTGGACAGGTATTTGTTTCAAAAAATAAAGAAGAAATTTATAATTTCGTTGATGCAAAAACTCTTGAGGATAATATAATTTACTATAGAATTTGTCAGATAAACAATGATGGCAGTAAAACTTATTCAGCACAAATGAAGATCGGCCAAGGTGAAAAGAAAAAATTTATCCTTCGCCAAAATTACCCAAACCCTTTTAATCCTATTACAACAATATATGTTGAAATAATCGAGAGCACAGAGATAGAATTATCAATTTATAATTTATCAGGTAAAAAAATAAGTACTCTTCATAAGGGAACTCTTGGTGCAGGTAATCATGGTTTTAAATTTGATGGCTCAAACTTACCTTCTGGAATTTATCTTTATGAAATAAAATCTCCGACGGCATCAGTTGTCCAAAAAATGATACTAGCAAAATAAATTCTTCAGTTATTTTTAACTTACTAGTTACACTTAAAAAAATTTTTTTTAAGTTGAAAATATAAAATTAAAATTCTATTATTAATTACTAATTATAAAAATATTTAATAATTAAGGAGTTTTTATGTTTGATACAAATTATAACTTCACAGTGGTTGACAGATTTTTAAAATTCGTCAAATACGACACACAATCAAATGAGGAAGAAACACGATTCCCCAGTACGGAAAAACAATTAGTTCTTTTAAAAGACTTGGTCAAAGAATTGCAAGAAATTGGCCTAAAGGATGCTGAAATTGACCAGTATGGATATGTCTACGCAACCCTACCTTCTAACACAACAAAAGATGTCCCAGTTATTGGATTTATGTCACACGCAGATACTTCTCCTGCCGTTAGCGGTGAAAATGTTAATCCGATTATCCATAAAAATTATCAAGGAGGTGATATTGTATTACCCAAAGATAAAACTAAAATAATCAAGTTTGATGAAAATCCTGATTTGAAAGATATGATTGGTTATGATATTATAACAACAGATGGAACAACACTATTGGGTGCAGATGATAAAGCTGGTATTGCTGCGATAATCGATGCCATGAATTATTTGATTAAACATCCAGAGATAAAACATGGAACAATTCGCGTATGTTTTTCTCCTGATGAAGAAGTGGCACGTGGCACCGAACATTTTGACGTACCAAAATTTAATGCTAAATATGCTTATACAGTTGATGGTGGACAAAAAGGTGAAATTGAAACCGAAACTTTCTGTGCTGATATGGTTGTTTTGAAATTTATCGGTAGGAATGTTCATCCTGGTTATGCAAAAAATAAAATGGTAAATTCCATTAAAGTTGCCTCTTATTTTATAGATAATTTACCGAAAGATAAATTATCACCCGAAACGACTGAAAAACGCGAAGGCTTTGTTCATTGTGTTAATTTCCAAGGAACTGAAGAAAGTACAACATTAAAAATAATTATTAGAGATTTTATTGCAGATAAATTAAAAGAGTATGAAGATTTCGTTGAAGGAATCGCAAAGAAAACAATTGAAGCATTCCCCGGAGCTACTTACGAATTTGAAGTTAAAGAACAATACCGTAATATGAAATATGTTTTAGACGAACATCCTCAAGTTGAACAATATGCCGTTGAAGCGATGGAACGTATTGGTATTACTCCAATAAAATCGGCTATTAGGGGTGGCACTGACGGTGCTCGCTTAAGTTTTCAAGGATTACCCACACCCAATCTTTTTGCAGGTGGCCATAACTTCCATTCAATTCTTGAATGGGTTGCAATTCAAGATATGCAAGAGTCAGTAAAAACTATCGTTGAAATTATACGGGTCTGGGAAGAAAAGTCCTAAAGTAACTTTGTAATTAAAGCTGATAATTTTTCTATATTTTGTTATCAGCTTTTTTTATTTTAAAAAAACAATTTTGCAAGCTTCAGTATACCTTGACTCCAAGGTACTCGATGTGAAATTCCTTTCTGTTGGTTAAACGATTCAAGATTATCCAAATACCATTTGTAGTTTCTTATTAGTGCATCTTTATTAGAATACTTGGGAGTAAAGCCTAATACTTTTTCCGCTTTCTCGATTGAGACAAATGAATCTTTTGAAGCAGTTTCATAGATCCATTTATAGAGAGGAGATAATCTTAACTTCTCAAGAATTTTCAATGTGATGATAATTGGTTTTTCAGGTAAAGAGATAATTCGCTTTCCAAAACCAGCATAATCTAAAACCGCTTGATAATCCCGTTTGATGGTTGTAAACTCCTTTGCTCCGATATTGAAAACATCATTAACATTTTTTTCATCCAGTTCTACACATTTATAAATTGCTTCACATAAATCTTCAACATCAAGGAGTTGATATTGATTATTCCCTTTTCCAATCACTGGAAAGTTCTTTTTATCTTTAGCCCAATCGTAAAGCATTGCAAACACACCTAATCTTTCCGGTCCTATGAAAGATTTAGGTCTGATAATCGTCGTACACATTCCTCTTGCTTTTGCTTTGAGACATTCTTCTTCTGCCTTTATTTTTGCAACTCCATAAGGTCCTACACCAACTAATTTATCATTCTCATAAATGGGATGACGGTCTGGTATCCCATAGACAGCCGTTGATGAAATGTGAATAAATCTTTTAACTTTATTTTTCTCAGCAACTTCAACTAAAATTCTAGTGCCATTTACATCTGTTGAGATAATTTCTTCAGGAGTGTAAAGTGGTAGGGCCGCTGCAGCGTGGACAACAATGTCAATATTCTCAAAAGATTTTTCAACATCACTCTGATTGCGAATATCACCTTTGAAAATTTTTATCTTATCTTTAACATCGGGGTAATTAAAATCTGCAAAATCAAGTGATACGACTTCATGTTTTTTTTTGAGAAGGTATCTTATTAAATTTATTCCTAAGAAACCCGAGCCACCAGTAACTAAGAATCTCATTTTTCTCCAAGTAAAATTTCTTTTGTAAATAAAAATTATTTTTTAAAAACTATTCCTATCCATTCATCCATCTTCATTAAATCAATTTGTTTTAATCCTAATTCTGAGTAAGATTTCAAAATATCATTATAGTCTGTATCAAGCAATCCTGACAAAATCAACCTACCGTCAAACTTAAGTCTATTAAAAATCTCCTCTTTAATGTCCAATAAAATATGTTTATTGATATTTGCTACTATTAAAGAAAAATCAGTTTCATTAATTTCATTTATCTCGCCAAGTCTGATTTCAACTCTATCTTTTACAGAGTTCAAATCAACATTCTCTAGTCCGTTATCCAGACACCACTCGTCGTTATCTATTGCTATCGCTTTTGCATCAGCCATCTTTGCACATACAATAGCAAGAATACCAGTCCCACTACCAACATCTAAAACGAAATCATTTTTTCGTACATGTTTTTCAATAAGGTTAATCATAATTTTTGTTGTCTGGTGCTCACCTGTTCCAAACGACATTTTAGGATCTAGGTTAATTACTATCTGTCCTGCTTTAGCTTCATAAATTTTTGATGTTGGTTTTATGATTATTTTCTTTGTAACCTCGATTATATTGAGGGATTTTTCCCAAATTTCATTCCAATTTTTGTAAGCACATATTTCTTCCTCTACTGAATAGCTCTTTATAAGATTTTCAATCTTTAATTTTTCTAATGCGTTTTCAAAGTCTTCCTTTGAAACATTTTGTTCGGGTTTAATAAAAACTTGTAATTCATCTTCTAACTCCTGAAGCCCTGAAATATCTAATGTCCACATAACACTTGAAATTATTTCAGCATTGAATGGTTTGGTTTTAATTTTAAATAAATTATAGTATTTCATTATTAGATTATTTCATTTTACATAAAATTCTACAAATCTCATCTTGAATATTCCTTGCTGTTGTGGAACTGCCAACAAAATTTTGTATTAAAATTGAAAATGCAATCTGATGATCATTCGCTGCTGTCAAATATCCGGACAGACAACTTACGCCACTCAATGTTCCTGTCTTTGCGTGAACATTATTCTCTGCTTCTGTTCCTTTCATTCTTGTTTTTAATGTTCCATCTATTCCAGCAATCGGAAATGATTCGTAAAGAATTCCATATAAAGATTTATAGTTGTTGTAAAAGAAAATTAAAATTTTCGTGAGTAATTCAGCAGTAACTAAATTGTAATGTGAGACACCTGATCCATCAACAAGACGGTAATCTGAGGGGTCTAAACCAATAATTGTAATTAAACTATCAACTAATTTTAATCCATCTTTCGCTGAGGTCGGTTTCCCATAAAATTTTAATCCCATTGCTCTTAGTGTAATCTCTGCACTTAAATTATCACTAGTTTTATTGAGATTGACTATTACCTCTTTGTATGGTCTAGCCAAGGTATAAAATAAATTTGCATAACATGGAGTTATTGAAAATCCGATAGAACCATTTAATTTAACATCATTTAATGTTAGTCTCTCATACATTAAGTACATAAAAAACTTTGCCGGATTAGATAAATTGAATTTCGAGTATTGGCTCTCCCTATTAACGTCTAATTCTCCAGTGATATATATATCATCACTTCTGTCTAACCAGTCGCGGGTTATATTCAACTTTTGATTTTTATTATTAGTAGTTCTTGTATTATTGAAAATTTTGAAATAATCCGTCTGAGGATTTACTTGAACTATAACTAATGAATCAACAGAACTTGGTGAACAAAAAACTTCGATAGCGGCATCGTTAATAATCAATGGTGTTATATACGGAAAATCAGTAGATGGATCATCGTCCCACATCCAACCCTGTCCCCAAAACAATGAATCAAAATTTGAAATGTCACCGTAAAGATTGCCTTGTATTTCCTTTATACCAAATTTCTTAATATTTTCAATTATCAAGTCAAGATCTTTTATTGTAAAGTCAGGATCACCTGTTCCTACAATATAAATGTTACCTGTGCAAATTGAATCAATAATTTCACCATCGTAATAAATAGAAGTCGTAAATTGATACTCAGGTGATAAGAAATAAAGAGCTGTTGAAGTTGTGATAATCTTCATATTCGAAGCAGGATGAAGAAGCATCGTGTTATTTTTTTTATAAATGGATTTTTTATCTGTTAAGTCATAAATATCAATTGCGATTTGTGAAGTCTTGAAAAACTTATTTTTTAACAAAGCGTCAATTTCATCCTTGGTGGTTTTTTTATCTTGAGGGAAAACAAATGATGAAATAAATAGAAATATAAAAATAATAATAGGGAAAAATCGGTTCGTTCTCATTTGTAATTCCATTTATTCAAAATAATGTCTAACATGAAATTCAGCACCAATTTCTTCTGTCACTAAATTTTTTGCAGCTTCTTCGTCCACTTTATCAAGTCCTACAATGGTCATAATTATATGTGAATATTTTTTTGCACTTTTTGCAAACTTAATCATTTCGTCATGATATTCAGAAGGAACGTTCATCAACCTAGCGTATTCAATAGCATCGGATGAATTTAGACTAATTGAAACAGTATCAATCAAACCTTCAAATTCTGGAGTAATATCTTTTTTGTTGATAATATTTCCATGTCCATTCGTATTTAGTCTCGTTGTTCCACCATTTTCCTTCACATAAGTAGCTATTAGTTTAACTACATCCCATCTAATCGTAGGTTCACCATAACCACAAAAAACAATTTCTTTATATTTTTTAGGATCGCCAATTTCATTTATATAAACATGAGCTGGTGGTTCATCCTCTTGATTCATTTTTAAATTATATCCACTTATTACTGGATTACTTTCCCTATTACAGAAAATACAATTTGAATCACATCGATTTGTTATGTTAATGTATAAATTATCGTTTAGTTCATAGGTAAAGTTTGCCTGAGGTTCTTTACCAACTTTAAATAATTTATAAGCATTAAATGAAGCAATCCGTCCTATTTCCTTTGTGGTAAGATTGAATAATTCTGCAATTTTTTCTGCTGTTATTTTCAGATACGAAGGTTCATTCCTTTTACCACGAAAAGGTTCTGGAGCCATAAACGGAGCATCAGTTTCTAAAAGTAGATTTTTCATCCCTATTTGAATTAATTTTTTCCTGATGTCCTCAGTGTTTTTGAAAGTAATATTTCCTGTGAACGATATATAGTGACCTAATTTAATTAGTTCTTTTGCTTCTTCGACAGTTCCCGCATAACAATGGAATTGTGCTCTCAATCCCTTTGTACTATATTTTTTCACAATTTCCATTGTGTCTTCATTTGCCTCTCGATTATGTATGATCACCGGTAAGTCCGATAAAATTGCAAGTTCTATTTGTTGCTCAAATGCATTAATTTGCTTTTCGCGAGGTGAAAAATCATAATAATAATCTAAACCAATTTCACCGATCGCAACAACTTTATTCTCCTTAGAAAGTTTTTCTAATGAATCAATAATTGAATCATCCCATTCATTAGTATCGTGTGGATGGACACCGATTGCAGCATAAACGCATTCATATCGATTTGCTAAATCAATTGCTTGTCTGCACGAAGCTAAATTTGTTGATGGAACAATTATATAATCAACACCTGCTTCAATAGCTCTATTAATTATTTCTGCCACTTCTCCATTGAAGTTAGGATAAAACAAATGACAATGTGTATCAATGAACATAAGAAAAAATAGTTTAGTTAATAAATTTCTCCGATAATTATCGCTTCTTCATTTGATTGCTTTGAAAGTCGCGTTACAAAATTCAAGTCTTTTTTATTTATTATAGCAATCAGTCCTATACCAAGATTAAATGTTTTTCGCATTTCTGTATTAGAAATTTCACCTGTCTGCTGAATTAATTTAAATATTGGTGGAAGCTTCCAAGAATTCCACTGAATATGGATTTTTAAATTCTTCGGGACAACACGTTTTGTGTTTCCAATTATTCCACCACCTGTGATATGCGAAAATGCTTTTACTTTTATATTGGCCGATAATTTTTTAATTATTTTCAAATACGAACGATGTACCTTCAGCAACTCAGCACCAATGCTTGATTTCAGCGGAAAGGGTTTATCGGAAATAGAATATTTCTCAAAAAGTACTTTTCTTGCAAGTGAATAACCATTAGTATGCAATCCAGTGGATTTAAATCCAATTAGTAAATCCCCTTTCTTTGTTTTGCTGCCATTAATTATTTTATCTTTTTCAACAATTCCAACAATCATTCCAGCAATATCATATTCATCCTGCCCATAAAGACCGGGCATCTCTGCCGTTTCTCCGCCGATGAGTGAAATATTGTTCTCTTTACATGCAATTGAAAATCCTTTTACAATTTGTGTTGCTTTTTCTGGTACGAGTTTCCCAAATGCCATATAGTCCATAAAATATTGTGGTATTGCACCGCAAACACTAATATCATTCACACAATGATTAACAAGATCTTGTCCAATTGTATCATGTTTATTTAATGCAAATGCAATTTTTAATTTAGTACCCACACCATCAACACTCGAAACAAGTACAGGATTCTTCCATTTTTTCAAATCAATTTTATAAAATGCACCGAAATGACCGATACCAAGCAAAACATTTTTTGAAAATGTTGATTTCGTAAGTGATTTAATATTATCAACAGTTTTATTTCCAGCCGCAATATTTACACCTGAGGACTTATAAGTCGTTTTCAATTTTAACTCAAAATTTATTTTTATATTTGCAAAATTACTAAGTTATTTCAAATAATTACTTAGATACTTTCCCGTATGTGAAAGTTTATTCCTAATTATTTCTTCAGGAATCCCTGCAACAACAACTTTTCCACCTTTATCACCTGCGTCTGGTCCTAAGTCAATAATATAATCTGCACATTTTATTATATCTAAATTATGTTCAATAATAATTACAGAATTTCCTTTTTTAATTAACATATTAAAACAATTAATCAATTTTTTAATATCATCAAAATGAAGTCCTGTTGTTGGTTCATCAAATAAAAACAAAATATGCTTTCTTTCATTTTCTTGTATCAAATGATTTGCAAGTTTTATTCTTTGTGCTTCTCCACCAGACAATGTATTTGCTGGTTGCCCAAGTTTGATATATCCCAATCCGACATCATTAAGTACGGTTAAATATTTTAAGATTTTTTTATCGTTCTTAAAAAAACCTAAAGCTTCCTCTACTGTCATATTCAAAACATCAACAATATTCTTTCCTTTATATGTTATTGTTCGCGTCTCCTTTTTATAACGTGTTCCTTTACAATCTTCACATTCAAGATATAAATCTGCGAGGAATTGCATTTCTATTTTTACATAACCTTCCCCTTGGCAAGTTTCACATCTACCCCCAGGAACATTAAATGAAAAATATCCTGGTTTATAACCCTTTGCTCTTGCCTGTGGTGTCGAAGCAAATAATTCTCGTATTTTTTCAAATCCCTGGACATAACTAATGGGATTGGAACGGGGAGTCTTTCCTATTGGTGTCTGATCTACCATCTCAATCCAATCAAAAATTTTATATCCCTCAACATTCTCGCACTTCCCTATTCTTTGAGGATTTCCTCCTAATGACTTTAATATATTTCCATAAATAACATCATACAATAGAGTACTTTTTCCTGAACCACTTACACCTGTAATAACAACAAATTTATTAGTAGGAATTTCAAGAGATATATTTTTTAAATTATTTTCAGATGCATTAATAATTTTTATACAATTCGTTTTTTGTGTATTTCTTCTCTTTGGAGTTTCAATCTGCAATTTACCTGATAAATATTTTCCTGTAATAGAACTTTCATTACTTAATAAATCTGCATAAGTTCCATTTGACACAATATTCCCTCCTTCAATTCCTGCACCTGGTCCCATATCAATTATCTTATCAGCAGATTTAATCATCTCTATATCGTGCTCAACAACAAGGACAGTATTTCCAATATCTCTTAGTGAACGAATTATATTTATCAGTTTCTCATTATCACGAGGGTGCAATCCGATTGTTGGTTCATCAAGTATATATGTTGTTCCAATCAACGCAGAACCAAGCGCAGTTGCAAGATTTATTCTCTGCATCTCGCCACCCGATAGTGTATTGCTTAATCTATCAAGAGTTAAATACCCTAGTCCAACATCATTTAAGTATTTCAATCGCTTCTGAATTTCTTTTAATATCCTTCCACCAATGTCCAAATCTATTTTATCTAAATTTATTTCTTTGAAAAATTTATATATCTTTTCAATTGTAAGTTGGACCAAATCATATATTGATTTTTCTGATATTTTTACCTGAAGACTTTCTCTTCTTAATCTTGAACCTTTGCAAGCATTACAAGTCGTGTAACCCCGATATTTACTTAGTAGAATTCTGATATGCATTTTGTAATTATCTTTCTCTAGAATTTTAAAAAATTTACTTATCCCGATAAATCCATCAAATCCATCCCAGAGTAATTTTATTTGCTCTTCATTCAACTTTTTAATAGGTGCAGTAATTGAGATATTTCTATTTGGAGCTACTCTAACTAAATCACGTTGGAATTTACTAAATCTAACTGTTCTCCAAGGAGCAATCGCTCCTTCGATAATGCTCAAATTATCATTTGGAATAATCAAGTTAATCGAATAATCTACCGTTCTTCCGAAACCTTGACAGACAGGACAAGCACCAAACGGATTATTAAAAGAAAAAAAACGTGGTTCTGGTTCGGCGTATTTTATATTACAACATTCATAGAACTTAGTGAAATGTTTGATCTCAATTGTATCGCAATTGATTATAGTTAATCTGCCTTCACCCTCTTTAAATGCAATTTCAAATGATTCAGAAAAATTTTCACGAATTTTGCCTTTAGTAATTTTTAATCTTTCTAAGATTACAATTATTCCTTCTTTCGTTTTCGGTAAAATAAATTCCTCGTTTAATTCAATTAATTTTCTATTATAAAAAATTCTGACATAACCTTTCTTTTTAAGTAAATTCAACTCCTCTTCAATTTTTCTTCCTTCGTGAGTAATAATCGGAAAACCCAGCAAAAATTTATTTTCTGCATTCTGATTTTCCAACCAATTTGTTACAGAAGCTACTGTATCTTTTACAACAATTTTTCCACAATTAAAACAATGTGTTTTTCCAATACGTGCAAAGAGAAGTCTGAGATAATCATAAATTTCCGTTGAAGTCCCAACCGTGGAACGTGGATTACGTGTAGTGTTTTTCTGTTCAATTGCAACTGCAGGAGTAATTCCATAAATATAATCTATATCAGGTTTGTTTTTCCTTTCAAGAAATTGCCTAACATAAGGAGATAAAGTTTCAACGTATCGTCTTTGTCCTTCTGCGTAAATTGTATCAAAGACAAGAGAGGATTTACCACTACCACTGACACCAGTGAAAACAATCAACTTATTTCTTGGAATTTCAAGGTCAATATTTTTTAAGTTGTGCTCCCTTGCTCCTTTTATGATAATTTTCTTATTTTCTATAAGTTTCTTACTCAATTGAAAAAAATAAATTTATTTTAACAAACAACAAAAATATAAAAAAGATTTTTAAGAGACGAAAAAAAACGTGTAAAAAATTTCAATTCCATTAAAATTTATTGTGAATTATACAAGGTAAATGTAACTTTACAAATTTTTATTAAACAATCTAAAGTAAGTTGTTTGTCAATTTAATAAATTTGTTTGCCTTAATTAAATTATTTTTTAACTAATATGGGTTTAGGAGTATTAAATGAAAATCAATACTGAACTTGCTGTAATTGGAGCAGGACCAGGAGGATATACAGCTGCTTTTCTTGCGGCTGATATGGGAATAAAAGTGACTTTAATAGACAAAGAAGAAAATCCCGGTGGTGTATGCCTTTATCGCGGTTGTATTCCATCAAAAGCATTATTGCATATAGCAAAACTAATAACTGAAACACAAGAAGCAGAAAAATGGGGAATTAAATTTAATAAACCTGAAATTGATATTGACAAGTTAAGAGAATTCAAAAATTCGGTTGTTAATAAATTAACTGGTGGTTTGGGTGTTTTAGTCAACCAAAGAAAAATCAATTATGTAAAAGGAACAGCTTCATTTTTAAATTCTACAACCTTATTAGTTGAAAAAGATAACAATGAAAAAATTGAGATTGAATTTGAGAAAGCAATTTTAGCAACCGGATCTGTTCCAATTCAACTTCAAGGAATACAAGTCAAACCTGAGAAGATTATGAATTCAACTCAAGCACTTGAAATCGAAGAAATACCAAAAAGATTATTAGTTATCGGTGGTGGATACATTGGGCTGGAGTTAGGCAGTGTTTATTCCGCTCTTGGTAGTAAAGTTACTTTCGTTGAAATGTTGCCTTCAATTCTAACTGGTGCTGACAGGGATTTGAAAAATATTGTTTATAAAAAAATTAGTACAATGGCAGAAAATATTTTCCTTAATACGAAAGTTGTAAGTCTAACCGATCACTCAGGTGGTGTAGAAGTTACTTTCGATGGTGATATTGGCGAAGAAAAAACAAAATTATTTGATAAAGTTCTATCCTCCATAGGAAGACGTCCCAGTACTGTCGGATTAGGACTTGAAAACACTAAAGTGAAAATTACAGAAAAAGGATTTGTTGAAGTTAACGAAAAACTTGAAACTAACGATCCAACAATTTATGCCATTGGTGACATTATCGGTAATCCAATGTTAGCACACAAAGCATCTGCAGAAGCAAAAGTTACAGTTAAAAATATTTTAAAAATGGAAACAACATTTAATCCGAAATCAATACCAGCTGTAGTATTTACTGACCCTGAATTAGCTTGGTGTGGCATAACAGAAATCGAAGCGAAAGAAAAAAATCTTGATGTGGAAGTAGCAAGGTTTCCATGGTCTGCCAGTGGAAGAGCGACAACAATTGACAGGAATGAGGGCATTACAAAATTAATTATTGATAAAAAAACAGAAATAATTCTCGGTGTGGGTATTGTTGGTGTAAATGCAGGTGAGTTAATTGCAGAAGGAGCTATGGCAGTAGAGTTGGGATTAAAGGTTGAACAAGCAGCAGAAGTAATTCACGCTCATCCTACTTTGTCGGAAACGTTTATGGAAGCATCAGAATTATTTTTTGGTAAATGTACACATCTTTATAGACCGAAGAAGAAATAGAATTCAATGAGAATTAAAATATTATTAGAAAAAGAAAAGCTGTCTTTATTCGACAGCTTTTTTAAAATCAGATTTTATACTTTAGCTATTTTAACAGAATCATTTTTTTTGTGCTTGAATATTTGTTCGCCGTAATCTGATAAAAATAAATTCCACTAACTAATCCAGATGCATTAAAATCAATTTTATAATTTCCTGCTTGCTTGAATTCGTTCACAAGTGTTGAAATTTCCTGTCCGAGAATATCAAATATTTTTATCTGAATTTGTCCTGGCTCTGGAATTGAATATGAAATTATCGTTGACGGATTAAATGGATTCGGATAATTTTGTTCAAGTTTGTATTCTCTTGGAATTTCAGCTGTTGATAATTTAATATCAGTTGCAATTCCCTCTTCAGGTGTCGGTAATTTAACAGTTGTGTAGATACGAAAATCACCCGGTTTAAGTGTAATAGCTGCCGCGGTGTCTGTTACGATTAAAGTGTCACCTCTGAAAAATTCGTACCAAATGCCTGTATGTTGAAAGTTTGGTATCATTGATTGGTAAGCTACATCAAAATTACCAATAATTGTAACATTCATAGAGTCATCATTCAAATGAATTTCTTTAGTGGCATCAGCAACATCAATCCAATAATTTGTTGTTCTGAACACATCGTAATTCTTTTTAAGATTGATTAATTCTTTCATCGTCTTGAAAAGTTTTTTCCTTTCCGCATTTTGATAATAATCCCAACGAATTGGTTTTTCGCCAGTTCTACCGTTGTAGTCAATGGAAACATCATAACCCAGTTCCTCAAATTGCCAAATCATTTTCGGACCTGGAATGGTAAAGAAAAACGCTGAAATTAATTTTATTCTATTTAGTGCTGTTGTTAAATTTCTGATACTATATCCACTAACTACATTTCCATAAGTTAAATTTCTATACATAATTCTTTCTTCATCGTGACTTTCCATATAGCCTACAAGATGAGGAAAATTCCAATTTCTGTATTTATAAGATATTCCTTTAAAATCTGATTTCCCACTTTCATTCCAACCCATTGATGCTTCACCATAATTATAATTCAAATTACCCCATAACATCATTCCATAATCAGATAGAACAATCTCTTCTGTGTTTGGGGCAAAATGTTCAAGTATTACAAAATAGGTTGAATCAATATCCCAAATTTTATCTGCCATTCTTTTCAGTATCTCAATTCTCTGGACATCATATCCACTACCATCGCCAGCTGTATTTGTAAAACCCTTTGTAAAATCAAATCTGAAACCATCGAAATGATACTCGGTCAACCAGTATTTATTAACACTATCAACAAATGCTTTTGTATGAGGGCTTTGATGATTAAAATCATATCCCCAAGAATAGACAGGATTCGGTGAGACTACATTATACCACAGATTATTTGCAGCAGGTCTATTATTTACGTCATCCCAATAAAGTTGGACAAGTGGTGATTGTCCATATGAATGATTTAATACTATATCCATTATAACAGCAATATCATTCTGATGACAAATATCAATAAATTCTTTTAATTTATTTTTAGTCCCATAATATTTATCAGGTGCAAAATAAAATGAAGGATTGTAACCCCAACTGCTATTTCCTTCAAATTCATTCACGGGCATTAGTTCAATTGCATTTACACCAAGTCTTTTCAAATAATTCAAAGAATCTATTAATGATTGATAGGTGTGTGCACTCGTAAAATCACGAATTAACAATTCATAAATTACTAAATCAGTTTTCGCTGGTCGGACAAAACTTGAATCGCTCCAGATATAAGGCGTTTGTGCTGTTTGAAAAATTGAAACAATTCCTGATACTTTACCTGCAGGATATTCTTTTAAGTTTGGATAAGTTGAACTTGAAATATATCCATCATTCCAAGGATCCAGAATTTTATCTGTATACGGATCAGCGATATATAACTCTTCGTCAATTAAATATTTAAATGCATACTCTTCTCCCGAAGTTAAACCATCAATTTGTAACCAGTAAGTGGAATCGTCAGGAGTTCTCTTCATATAATAATTTAAATCCGCTTCCCAATCGTTAAAATCACCTAACACATAGACATTTTGTTTGTTTGGTGCGAATAAAGATAATACTACTGAAGTATCACTAATATAATTTATCCCTTTTAAAATACCTGCCGGAAGATTTTCCTCGGTAACAGGAGGACTTACAATATAAACGAAAGAATCAGCACCTAAAAATCCTGATGAATTATATACTGAAACTTTTACTAGTTTTTTCCCATAGTCATCTGCTGATATTGAATAATTTAGAGTATCACCGACAATAGTTGTCTCGAGGGAGTTATCAACAAATAACTTCAAAGTATCACTACTTTCATCGGCAATAGCAAAAATGTTAATGTTATCATATCTGTCAGTAAACATCATAGATTTTTCTGGATAAAAAATATTTACATTAATTCCTAACGGTAAAAATATATCACCTCCATCTGCAGTTTTCCCTTCTTTATAAGGACTTGAAGCACTTCTAAAGACAAAAGCAATATAAAGATATTCTTCCCCCTCAGAACCATCAGGATCAAGAGGATAAAAACTTTTCACAGAAGGATGAATTACAAATTTATATAAATCGGGAGCAATCCTTTCACATTTAGTCTCGGGAGTATTTTCTCCCCAATTTGTTTTAACTGCTTTCCAATCACCACTGCTCACACTTATTTCCGTAAGGACACCCGTATGTGCATACACATCTCCAGTGTAGCCAGCTAAACCTCCACTCCCCTTTGTCGCATCAAAATAGACTATGACAGAATCATTTTCAGTTACATGAATTGGTGACCAAGTAATTAATTGCCCGATGGATAGATTAGTAGCAATTATCGTAAACAAAAATATTAACTTATATTTCATTTTCTTCTCCACGTTTTTGTTAATTTAAAAATTGCCAAGAGAAACCAAAACGAAGTCCTCTCTCTTGTTTAGGGTAATAAGGAATTATATAATTTGTTGTATTAAGCAGATTTTCGAAAATTAAATATAAAACAGCATTTGATTTAATTTGTCCCGCAACGAAAATATCCATTTGAAATTTTGGTTTAAGTAAAGTAAGACTTAAAAAATTTATCGTTCCATCTGAAGGATTGAAAAAATGAAGAGCTGATATACTTTTCTCAAAATCATAAATCTGAAAATCCCTATTACCAATATATTTGAAATTCAATCCAGCTTTTAGTTTTAAGTTAGTATTAAATAATGTGTCACTCCAATACAATCCACCAACTGCTGAAATATCAGGAGTGCGATATAATCTTTCAGAATCCTTTGCATAATTATAAGTCGAATTTAGCGAGATCAAAAACTTCCATAATCTTAAGTTTAAATTAATATTTATTCCACTTCTGATTGATTCGACATAATTGTAAAAACCAATGTCTGTAACTAGTAAGGTATCTGAAGGTAAATTTATAATAGGCATTGAATTATTTTCTATCTTAGACACAAAGAAATTAACACTTCCTGCAAGTTTTCCAAAATTGAATTTACTACCCATTTCAAAAACATTAAATTTTTGCTTTTCAACGGAAACAAATGAAAAATATTTTTCAATTATATTTATTGGTCTGTCAAAAATAGAATAACCAACATACAAATTGATTTTCTTCGATATGTTTAAGTTTATATCAGCACCGATTCCTTTATATAATTTTTCATCTTGATATAATATTTTCCCATAGATGCTTGGTATAATTACATTTTTTAGTAAAGATATACAAAATCTACCTGATGCAAATGAAGTGGATATTTTTTCATCATTGTTCAGCAAATCAGTATTATAGTCTACAAATTCATGTCCAATAATAATTTCACCATTTAAAGATTTTAAATTTATATTTTGAAATATATTTGCTCCAAGTAGATGATACTTATTGTCATCAAATATTTTGGAGATTGTATTATCATTATTTAATTCATTTTGCCTGAATTTAATTTCGTTGTAATGATAATATAAATTTATAGTAGAAGGAAGTGTTTTAATAAAATTTGTTAAAATTTTAATGTTAAAATTATGCTGACTATTCATTTGATATCTAGAGTCATAAAAAACAGGATATGGAGTTTGCTCTAAATCATCTAAACTTATCACTCCCCCGTTTAGATATACTTTACTATTCAACCAATTATAACTTATAATGAAATTGATTTTATTCGAAAAAAAATATTTTATTTTGGTGTTGATAATCCAAATTCCTGCATCGGCTGTTGAAATATTATCAAGTGTTTTAGTAAATCTGTCTTTCGGTTCGATGCTCGAATTACTAACTTGAAAGAAAAAATTTACTTTTCTGAATGGATACATATTAAGCATTGCATCAATCATCCCCTCTTCATACGGTGCTTGATGAAATCTTATTCGAGAAAACGGTTTAGGTGATATTTCATCTTTTGTAACGAAGTGAACCGATACAGGATTATTTTGCGAACCATAAAGGAAACCACGAGGCAGAGGCAGCACCTCGAGAGAATCAATAATTTCTGGTGAAAAATTGTTTGCGTCAAATGAATTTTGTGTTCGGTTGTTTATTGGTGTTCCATCGGCAAGAAATGAAATATTATTGTTAACAAGTCCATAAAGGATGATCTCGCTTGGTTGACCAAGTGAGCCCAAATCCTGCAAAAAACCAGTCGGTAAGTATGAAAATATATCTCCAAGATAACGATAATCAAACCATTTTATATCTTCGCGATGTAGTATTGTACTATATTGATTTTTCGATTGTATTGTTGTAAATCGAATCGGGAATAATGTATCAGGTCTGGGTTTTTGAAGAGTTGTATCTAATGAAACAGTCGTATCCTGAACAAAATTTGTATCTTGAATTTTATTTGTATCAATTATCTGTTGTTCGAAGCTGAAGGTTGGATCTATATCAATAAAACCATAACAGTTTATTGACAATGATAATGAAATCCCGAAAATGTAAATATATTTTTTCATTATAAGATTATTTTTTCTTTTTCTTTGATTTCCTTTTCTCTCGCCTGTTCTTGATTGTCTTACCAAGTTCTTCGGCTTGATTAATTATTTTGTTGTAAACTTCTTTATTAACTTTACTCAATATTAAAGTTAAGAATGAATTAAAATCTTTTAAGTGAGGTCTTATTCCAATTGTTATGTTATTTTTAGCTGAATAAATAAAAATAGATTTTGTCGGTTTCATAATAAGTACTCCACCTTTCATTTCGCTAATTTCATCTAAAGAAAGACTGATTTTCTTTTGTGTAAACATAAAATCATAACAAATAATCTCATCCTCGCTTAGATCAATTTTTCTTGGAAAAATCTTGTAGTTTTTAAAGTAAATCCAATTCAAGATTACAATTATCGCAAGGTCAAGTATTAACCAAATTAGATAAATTGGTTTTTCTGGAATTACTAGTGCTGATATTATCGCATGTAAAAATATTATGAACGACAATGGAAAGTTTGCTTGCCAATAAACAAAATTTGCAAAGAATGAATATCGGAATGCTTTCATTTATAGTAAAACCTACTAATTAAATATATTTATTAAGCAAAGTTACCAATAAAAGAGGTAAAATAAAATTGATAAATTGGAGGAGTGTTATTTTATGATTGGAGTTAATTTATTGGTTGATAATTGACACCAAGAATATAAGGTGCAAGGAAGTAATAAAATTAAGACTTCATTGTTAATAAAACGACTATATATATTAAATAAAAACCAACAAATAAAATTCCTTCCCAACGTTCAATTCTTCTTCCTCTTCCTGTAAATACAAAGATGAATAGTAGCAAACTGATAAAAACATTTAATAGCATATCAATATTTGATTCTTGGCTAACCACAACAGGATATACGGTTGAACTTACACCGAGAATTAAAAATACATTAAAAATATTAGATCCAACTATATTTCCAATGGCAATATCAGTATTTCGTTTTTTTGCCGCCACAAGAGATGTTGCAAGTTCTGGTAAGGACGTTCCAACCGATACAATGGTTAGCGCAATTATTCTATCTGAAATATTAAGAAGTTTTGCAACCTCAACGGCAGAATATTCAATTGCCTTACCACCAATTACAAGTAATACAATTCCCAATAAAATAAAAAGAAGAGATTTGAGAACTGACGAATCTTTGACTTCTACTTCATCCGATATTTCACCCCGTAACATTGCACGGATATTATACACCAGAAATATGATAAAAAAGAATAATAAAATAATTCCTTCAGTTCTTGAAATAATTGCTTGGTTTGATCCATCAATAAGAATATCGTTTGCCACGACAATAACTAAAACTGAAGATAAAAAACAAAGTGGTATCTCAATCCAAGTAGTATTCGATTTTACTGCTAACGGATAAATAATCGCCGATAATCCCAGAATCATCATTACATTGAAAAGATTACTGCCGATAACATTACCAAGCACCAATGCAGAATTATGATGTATTGCAGCGAACAAATTTACAATAAGTTCGGGAGCGGAAGTTCCAAATGCAACTATCGTAAGACCAATGACAATATTTGGAATATTTAATTTTTTTGCTAAAGAAGAAGCATAATCGACTAAATAATTTGCTCCAAAAATTAAAGGGAAAAAACCGCCGATTAGGATTAAAATATTCCACATACATCTTTTTTGAATAAGTTTTAAAAATTTAATTGCAAATATAATGAGGAATGGAATAAAGAAAAAATTATATATTTAAAACTAAAATTAGAAAAATTAAAAATCGAAATGAACGAAAAGGAATTCATCCAAAATTGGATAGTAACAATCCAGAGTGAACTGAAAAACTTTCCTGATGATTTTTTAGAAAATGTCGAAACATATTTTTTTTCTATGCCCAATAAGGTTCTCATTCTTGGCAATCAAATTTTTGATAATTTTGAGATTTTGACAGTTAATAAGGATGTGTTTTTCCAAACAGATGATTTTTATTCTGCAAAATACATTTTATATGCAAATAGAAAATTACCACATGAAATAAAAATACCTAAAAATAAAATTGATTTAATTCAAGCTGTTGAAAATTATGAGAAGCATTTAGATTCATTATTCAAAAGAATACGAGATGATTTTATAGTTTCGTTTCCCGAATCTCAGAAACTTCAATTGGCATTCACAGAAATAATAAATAAATTAAGTTTACATCGATATAGAAAAGAAAATTGATTATTAGTGACTTAGTAGCAAAATAATATGAAGAACTTTAGTCAAAACATATCCGATTATTTTCTGCAACTTTATGATAATAAATTTGTCGCCGACTATGAAAACTATGCTTCGCAGGAAGTAAAAACTTATATAAGAATACTTTTCAAAGAAAATGATAAACTAAAGTTAATTCAGAATTTAGGAAAATATGGAATTGAGTTACAACATCTCGAAGAAATCCCTTCTGTACTTTTAGTGAAAAATGGTAATGACGTAATTGGAAAAACAATTGAATACATTCTAGGTCATTATTACATTCAAAGTTTATCTTCAATGCTGCCACCAATATTATTAAATCCAAACCCAACAGATAAAGTCCTTGATCTTTGTGCAGCACCTGGCTCTAAGACCACACAGTTAGCTGATTTGATGAATTATCGTGGTGAATTATATTCAAACGAAGTAAATCCTAAAAGGATTAGGAGTCTGATAAATAATGTTGAGAGATTTAATTTAATCAATACTGCAGTCTTGTTTCACAAAGGTGAAAATCTTTGTAACACTTATAATAATTATTTCGATAAAATTTTGGTTGATGCGCCTTGCAGTGGCTTGGGAATTTTAAATAAGTTTGAAGAAATAAACAAGTGGTGGAGTGTTGACCATATTGAAAGGTTGCAACAATTGCAATTCCATCTTCTAGTAAGTGCAACAAAAATGGTTAAGGTCGGTGGCGAGATTATCTATTCCACTTGTACGATGACAGTTGAAGAAAACGAAGAATTAATTAACAAGATCATTAACAAATATCCTTTAGAATTAGTTGATATTAAATTACCGGTAAAATCTCACAATGGTTTTAATAATTATCAAGACAACAAATTTTCAGATGAACTAGCCAGAACAAAAAGAATAATTCCTTGGGAAATAAATTCAGAAGGGTTTTTCATTGCAAAACTTATTAAAACAGATCAAATGCAGAAGAATATTCACCATTTTGAAAGATCCAAAATAACCGAATATTTGCTAAACAGTAAGAAAAAAAATATTGTTAATCATCTTATGGATTTATCTGAATACTACGGAATACCAGAACAAGCATTTCAAAATTTTAAATACATAGTCAGAAAAAATGATATTTATTTCGTGAATGATGATTGGTATGAAGATGAGATACAGAACTTTTATAAATTCGGTTTGCAGTTAGGATATCTTGATAATCACGGGAGGGCAAATTTATATTACAATGGTGTGAAAACTCTTGGTGAATATGCAACAAATAATGTTATTTATTTAAGTAATAGAAATGAATTAGAAATATTCTTTACAGGTGGTATAATAAAAAATATCAACGAAACTCTAGGACAGAAAATCGTAAAATATAATGATTACTTTATTGGTACTGCTGTTATGACAAAAGATGGATTGAAAAGCCAATTTCCAAAAGCATTGCGTTCCCAGATGATTGTTTTTCCAGAATAAAAATTAGTTATTTGTTATAAATTATCCTTTTAATCTAAAGAGTGGAAAAATGAAAAAAATATTTTTAACATTGACAATTTTACTAATTGCAACTTGTGCCATTGCACAGAACAAAAGACCTCGGGACTATGGAATAGAGATCGGAATATTTAAGACCGGAAATTATAATGCTATAACCGATGTACCAGGGGTAAAAGTCGGACATACAACTTTAATAATCGGTGATAGCATCAGGACGGGAGTAACAGCAATATTGCCACATTCAGAAAATATTTTCCAGTTAAAAGTACCTGCAGCGATATATGTTGGAAATGGATTTGGAAAATTAGCAGGATATACTCAAGTTAAAGAGCTTGGAAATATTGAAACACCAATCATTTTGACAAATACATTGAGCGTTCCAACCGCCTCAGATGCATTGATAAGTTATACCTTGAGTTTCCCTGAAAACAAAAATGTTCGTTCAGTAAATCCGATAGTTGGCGAAACGAATGATGGATTTCTAAACGATATTCGAGGAAGACATATCACAGAAGAAGATGTTCTAAATGCAATTAAAAATGCGAAGGATGGAATAGTTGAAGAAGGAAATGTGGGAGCAGGTACGGGTACAGTTTGTTTCGGTTATAAAGGGGGTATTGGAACTTCGTCAAGAGTGTTACCTCCTTCTCTAGGTGGTTATACTATTGGTGTTTTGGTGCAAACCAATTTTGGTGGAGTGCTTGAAATTAATGGTATCCCAATAGCAAAAGAATTAAATTCATATCCCTATCGTGAAAATATTGTAAACGAAGGTGATGGTTCGTGTATGATTGTTGTAATAACTGATGCTCCATTATGTCCAAGAAATTTAGAGCGACTTGCAAAGAGAGCCTTTCTTGGATTAGCAAAAACCGGTGGAATGGCTTCAAATGGAAGTGGAGATTATATTATTGCTTTGTCCGTAGCAAAAGAAAATCTAATTCTTAATTCAGATGAATCACCATTTTATCAAACTAAAGTATTACGAAACGACGAAATGACACCATTGTTTTTAGCAACCATAGAAGCGACTGAAGAAGCAATTATAAATTCCTTATTCGCATCAGAAACGATGATAGGAATAAATAACCGCGAAGTTAAATCTCTACCGATTGATGAGGTGATGGAAATAATGAAAAAATATAATAAAATTAAATAATGGTTAATGCGTTAATGGTTAATATTATGAGAGTTTTTTGATAAATGATTGAGAGCAAGAAATTAGGAAATTTTTGTAAATTTGGAGTAGGTAAATAAATCTTAATTGATGTTGAATAAACATCTTATTTGGAGTATAAATCATGGATACATTATTTCTTAAAATAAACATAAAAAAGACAGATATTGAAACAGAGCAACTACGAAACGAAGGATTGCTTTTTACTAATATTGCTGGTGCATTAAATCTTGAAAGAAATTCAATAGAAGAAATAGATGAAACTAATTATAAAAAATCAATAGTTTTAATTGAGAATAAATTCAATGACAAAAGTAGAAGCAATAAAAAAAGTTTTAGAGGATAACGGCGGTATCGCAACTTGGAATATTATTTATAACCAAATTGAAAAATATTATTCAGGGATAAAATCTTCTAATGAATGGGAAGCCGGAATTAGGGGTGTTCTATATAGAGAGATAAAAAATAATAAGAATTTTAAAAAAGTTGGTATTGCATTATTTGCTTTGATAGACTATAAAGAAGAAAGAATTGAGGATTTGAGACAAGATAAATTTCGTATGCATTCATTTATTGAGGGAGTATGTATCGAAATTGGAAATTTTCTAAAACTAAAAACATATACTGCTGACCCTACAGCCAAATATAATAATCTTTCTTTATCAGAAATAGCAACTTTACCACATATACCAGACTTTACTTATAAAGATATTACTGATACTATAAAAAGAATTGATGTATTATGGTTTAATGATAAAGGTTATAGATTCCCTAAGAATGCAATCGAAATAGTTGATAGTATTGGAACCTTAGAGCCATCATTAAAAAGAATTTTTCAATTAGTAGAGTTTAATTTATCCTTTTATATTTTATGCAGCAAAGAAAATATAAAAAAAGTGAAAAAAGAATTGAGCGCTGAACCATATAAAAGAATTAGTAATAGATTTGTAGTTAGAGATTATGATTATATTTTAAATATTTACAGAAATCCTATTGCGAATACGAATGATGATTTTCTTCAATTTGAATATCATTTTTAGAATTGTTATTCTACAACTAATTTCTAAAGTAAAAACAAATCTCCAATTTCTAATTTGTTTACATTAACCATTCACCATTAAAAAATTAACCATTAACCCCCTTGCTTTTTATTCTTATTTAGACTAAATTTAAATAAGAAAAATAAAAAATTTTGGACATTAAATGAAAAAGTATGCTTTTGTCTTTCTTTTTGTTTTTATTCCTTTTATCAATTCTTTCTCTCAATCTAATGAATTGAAAGGAGTCATAATTGATAAAGAAACACAGAAACCGCTCTATTCTGCCAACATTTCTTTATCTGAACCACAATTGTTTACTACTTCAGATAAAAATGGCGAATTTAGTTTTACAAACTTAACAGATGGAAACTTTACTTTAATTGTAAGTTATGTCGGTTATCATACGGAAAAAATAACAGTAAATTTAAGTCAAAACTCAAATCAGGAATTGAATATTGAAATGTTACCTACTTCGATTTCTCTTGGTGAGGTAACCGTAAGCAGTTCCAAAACAGAAAAACTGATTAAGGATGTTCCAATTCCAATTGAAGTTGTAAGTCAGGATGAAATCATGATGAAACCATCAATTTCCACCAGTGATATTTTAACAGATGAAGCAGGCGTAAGCATTGCTAAAGACGGACCTTGGGGATCTCATATAAATATTCGCGGAATGAAAAGAGATAATATTGTCATTCTTGTAGATGGCAATAGAATCGAAACGGCAACAAATATCGCTGCCGGACTATCGATGGTTGATTTGAATGATGTTAAGAGAATTGAAATTGTCAAAGGTGGTAATTCATCTCTTTATGGAACAGGTGCTACAGGTGGAGTAGTAAATATTTTTACAAGTTCGTATAACTATCAGGATTCTTTCAGATTTAACGGTTCATTCAGCAGCGGTTACAGTTCTGTAAATGATATGAAATCTGGAAATCTTTCTTTGAATGCTTCATCAAGCAAATTGTATTTTGGAATTACTGGAACTGTACGAGATGCAAATAATACAAGAACACCAGATGGAGTTTTACAAAACAGTCAATTTAGTGATAAAAATATCTCAGGTAAGTTTGGATACAAACCATTTAATAATCACGAAGTAATTTTAAGTTACCAAAATTTTCATGCTAAGGATGTAGGAATACCGGGCTCATCGGTTTTTGCTCCAACTGCATCAGCAAGATATCCAACTGAAGACAGACAACTTTATAGCTTTGAATATAAAATAGGAAATCTTTCTAATCTTCTCTCTAATTTATCAGTCAAATTATTCCATCAGTATATCGGAAGGAATGTTGAAATATTACCGAACGCAAATATGATAATGAATCCATCAGCTGATCATAGAATTTGGGGTGGACAGATACAATCAAATTGGATACTTAATAATTATAATTTTCTTATCTTTGGTGTTGATATGTGGCAAAGAAACTACGACGGTATAAGATTAAAGACTGTTAAAGCTACTGGCAGTGTTACAGCAGAACTTCCCATTCCAAATGCTACTTTCCGAAGTGTCGGCTTTTTTGCACAAGATGAATTCTCGTTTGATGAAGCAGTTCTAAGATTTCTTGTCGGTGGAAGATTTGATTTTATAAATGTTAAAAACGATGAAGCAGTAAATCCACTTTACACAATTATAGGTGGAATTCGAAATGACAATCCTGCAGGACAAACTGTTATATATGAAGCAAATGAAGATAACAACTATTCCTGGAGTGGTAATGTTGGAATGATTTATTCGCTGACAAAAAATTTAAGTACCTCTTTTAATGCTGCACATTCATTTCGTTCCCCAAGTCTTGAAGAAAGATTTCAATACATTCAATTAGGTGGATATATATATTGGGGCAATCCAAATCTTGAACCAGAGGTTGGAAATTCATTTGACTTGGGCTTAAAATTTGACAATCATTCTTTTTATTTTTCCGGAAATGTATTTGCAAACTATTTTACAAATTTGGTGATTGACCAATTCAATTCAGTGGAAAATAATTATTATAAAACTAATATCGGCAAGGCAAGATTATATGGTTTCGATTTATCATTTGAATTTGTCCCTGTAAATAAAATAATTTTATATAGTAATGCGGCATTGGTAATTGGTGAGGATACTTATAATGATAAATTTTTACCCGAAATTGCTCCTTTCAATACACGTCTCGGTATAAAAATTAATTCTCTGGAATATGTAAATTTTGATTTATCATCCATAATTTTCGCAGAACAAAATAAAGTAAGCGATGGCGAACTGACTACACCTGGTTATGCAGTTTTTAGTTTTTACTTAAGTTCAAAGTTGCTTGATTTCAATTTTACCGATTTGCAAATATTTGCCGGTGTGGAAAATATTTTTGATAAATCTTACAGAAATCATCTATCTACATTCCGAGGAATAATAAAATCTGAACCGGGTAGAAATGTTTTTGCGAAAATAAAAATTGGGTTTTAATTGTTAAATTGCTTAATACAGAAGTCATGGCTTTGCCATTGTTAAATTTTTATTTTATTTAACCTTTGACGTTTGACTTTTTCCGTCTCGCGTCTTTCGTCTAACGTCTTACATTAGATTATTTATGACTTGGTTTGTTATTGCTTTTATTTCGGCTTTCTTATCTGCACTCGCTGCGATATTTCAAAAGAAAGTATTATTCAAAGAAAGTGCTCTTGAATTTTCTTTCCTATTGTCTGTTTTCAATTTGATTTTTGCATTACCTTTTCTCTTTTTTGCAGATTATTCAACTCTGACAATTCCTAGTCTATTAATTTTATATGGAAAAACAATTCTTGGTGCTTTGGCTTTCTGGTGTGTAATGCTCTCTTTGAAAAATTTGGAAATTAGTCGTGCTTTACCTCTTTTAGTTATTACTCCTGCATTTGTTGCAGTTTTCGCTTTTGTATTTTTGTCCGAATCATTAAATGCTTATCAAATAGGTGGCATAGGATTAATTCTAGTCGGAACATACATTCTCGAAACAAAAAGCAACAATGAACTATTAGAACCTTTTTTGGTTTTTGTCAGATCAAAGAAGCATCATTATATCATTTTCGCTTTATTATTTTTTACCATAACCGCAATAGTTGATAAACTTCTTTTATCAGAATACAAATTGCCACCATTTACTATGGTAGGCTTTCAGCAGATATTTTTCCTTTTCAATTTCTCTTTGATCTATCTCTTTGTAAAAGGGAATCCTAAAAAATTGATTAAGAATACAAACAAAGAGATTTATCTTTGGATAATAGTTATAGCAATTATTACCATCGGTTATAGGTGGACACAAATTGAAGCGTTCAAATTGGCACCTATCGCTCTCGTACTGGCAGTAAAAAGAATATCTGTATTTTTCGCTACAATTATTGGTGGTAAAATATTTAAAGAATTAAACTTAACACGAAAAGCAATAGCAACAATAATTATGATAATCGGTGTTTTTTTGATCAATCAGAATTTATAATTTTATTATTTTCGCATGCAATTAAATTATCAATTTAAACCATTAAAATCTTTGTAGTAATAATTATTTCGCCACTAAGTCTTAAAGGCAAAAAAATAATAATATGAAGACAGTAAAATATTTGTTAGTGTTTTTTTTCCTTGCATTTCTTCCTATTTTCGCACAGGATCAAACTAATCCGGAAATTACAGTTGAAGAGCTCTATGCTCATATAAAATATCTTGCATCTGAAGAATGTGAAGGACGGAAGCCCGGAACAGATGGAGGAATACTTGCAAGTGATTATATCAAATCTCAACTTAAATTAAGTAATTTAATATTTCCTTATGAAAATGGATTTCAGAATTTTGATATTTCAACATCCGTCGAGCTGGGAGAAAAAAACTCATTTTTATTTAACGAAAAAAGTTGTACTCTCAACGAAGATTTTATTCCATTAACAATTTCAGAATCGGGTGTGTATGAATTTGATATCGCTTTTGTGGGATATGGTTTTGATTTTCAGAATGATACGATGGTTTGGAATGATTATAACGAAATTGATGTATCAGGTCGTTGGGCAATTATTTTTCTCGGTTCACCTGAATACAAAAGTAAAAACGATCCTTTTCAAAATTATTCAGGAATAAGAAAAAAGATAATGGTAGCAAAGGACCACGGTGCAACCGGTGTGATTTTTATTTCAGGTAAAAAGTATAATCCAAATGATGAATTGACGAGTTTGTCATTTGGGAAAAAAGAAAGTACAACTGGATTGCCAGTCATTCATGTTAAACGGGAAGTTGCAGACTTGATTCTTGCGGATCTCCGTACCAATATAGATATATTGGAAGAGGAAATTAATAATACAATGGTGCCGAGTAGTTTTACTTATGAACAAAAAGTAAAAGCGGAAATAGATTTAGTTCGAGTAAAATCACAAGCAAGAAATGTAGTCGCATTACTTGAGGGAAATGATCCTATGCTGAAAAATGAATATATTGTAATTGGTGCTCATTACGATCATCTTGGCTGGGGAGGTGAAGGTTCCGGCTCACGAAAACCGGATACAAATGCAATTCATTATGGTGCAGACGACAATGCGAGTGGTGTTGCTGCAACTATAGAATTAATTGAAAAGTTTTCGTCAAAAAAAGAAAATAAAAGATCACTTTTGTTTATAGCCTTTGATGGTGAGGAAATGGGGCTACTCGGTTCGAAGTATTTTATCAATAACTCATTAGTAGAGTTAGATAAAGTAAAATTTATGTTCAATCTTGATATGGTTGGAAGACTTAATCCAGATACAAAAGGTATAACCATCGGTGGTACTGGCACTGCTTACGGTTTAGAAGAATTACTAAAAGAAGTAGCTAAAGGGACTGAATTAAACATAAAATTTTCACCCGAAGGATTTGGTCCATCTGATCACGCGTCATTCTATACTAATAATATCCCCGTTCTCTTTTTCTTTACTGGGGTAACGCTTGATTACCATACTCCAGCTGATTCACCCGAAAAAATAAATCAAGATGGCCATAAAGAAGTAACAGAATTTGTTTATTCAGTATTGTTAAAAATTTGCAATACCGACGAGGAAATTCAATTTATAGAAGCAGGTTCAAATCAATCTCAAGATACAAAGAGAAGCTTCAAGGTTACACTTGGAATAATGCCTGACATTGCTGGTGGAAATATTAAAGGATTAAAAGTTGATGGTATAACCAGAGGAAAACCTGCTGATGTTGCTGGTATTCTCAAAGGTGATATTATTACTGCTATTGATGGTAAACCTGTAAATGATATTTACGAATACATGAACAGACTTTCTGATTTTGAACCTGGTGATCAAATAACAGTAGAAGTTTTAAGAAATAATGAAAAAATCGTTTTAATTGTGATGTTGTAGAAAGTTAATCAAATACTTTTTATCTAACACCTGACGATTAAAATTTAATAAAATTATGACCGAAGAAAATCTTTTACTTGCTTTTTTATTGACTCTATTTGCAGGTCTATCAACTGGTATTGGTAGTATTCTCGCATTTTTTACAAAGCAGACAAATATAAAATTTCTTTCACTTGCACTTGGTTTTTCTGCTGGTGTGATGATTTACGTTTCTTTAGTTGAAATATTCTCAAAAGCAAAAGCTGCTTTGGTTTTATCTTATGGTGGATCAGTAGGGAATTGGTTAACGATAGCAGGATTCTTCGGAGGTATATTTTTAATAGGGCTAATTGATAAGTTTATACCAAGCCATGAAAATCCTCACGAAATTCATAAAGTTGAAGAAGTACAAGAATTAACCAGTTTTGATAAAAAAAGGAAATTATTAAGAACAGGATTGTTCACAGCACTTGCGATTGGTATACATAACTTTCCTGAGGGATTGGCAACTTTTGTTGCTACCTTAAAAGATTCATCTATTGGAATTCCTATTGCAGTTGCAATCGCAATACACAACATACCTGAAGGTATTGCCGTTTCTATTCCAATCTTTTATGCGACAAATAATAAGAAGAAAGCATTTTGGTATTCATTTTTATCTGGTCTTGCTGAACCAATAGGTGCACTGGTTGGTTATTTTATTTTGTACCAATTCATGAGTGATTCTATTTTTGGGCTAGTTTTTTCATCGGTTGCAGGAATAATGATATACATTTCAATTGATGAACTACTTCCCTCAGCTGAAAAATATGGGGAGCATCATTTGTCCATTTTCGGTCTGATAATCGGTATGATTGTAATGGCTATCAGTTTAGTTTTATTTGTATAATTTTTACCTTGCCTCTTTGTGCCTCTTCGGTTAAGAATATTTACCGCCAAAACGCGAAGACGCTAAACCTCTAATTCAATCCACACATACCATTCGAACAGCTCGGATAAGTAGGAATACCGCAAGAACCACTTTCGCAACTACTACCGGATGATTCAGTAGAAGAGCTGAATTTTGAAAAAAGTTTTTGTGAATTCTTTGAATTACAATTAGGACACATAATTTCTTCTTGATTCACACTCGATTTATGCAAAACCTCAAATTTAGTATTACAGTCCTTACACTTGTACTCAAAAATTGGCATAATAATTTCCTTTATTTTTATTAAATAATATTTGTTTCAAGTTCACCAATATTTTCGATTGATGCAAATATTTCATCGCCAATGTTCGCTTGCCCAACTCCTTCAGGTGTTCCAGTAAAAATCAAATCACCTGGTTCTAAAGTCATTTTTGACGAAATAAATTTTACAACTTCTATCGGATTTAATATCATCTTATCTAAAGTTGATGATTGTTTTATTTTGTTATTCAAACTTAATTGAATTTTTTCTTTTCCGTTCATTTTATATTTGAACTTCGGTAGTATGTCCGAAATAACTGCAGATGTATCAAAACATTTTGACAAAGTCCAAGGTTCATCCTTCTTTATAGCCTCAGATTGCAAATCACGACAAGTCATGTCCAAACCAACGCTATAACCTAAAATCGCTAAATCCGCCTGCTCGTCATCAGCATTTCTTATAGTATTACCAATTAATAGTACAAGTTCAACTTCGTAATGTAAATTACTTGTAGATTCTGGTTTGATAACACTTTCACCAGAATAGATTATTGATGAAGTTGTTTTCAAAAAAATAACAGGATCAGGATTCTTTTCATGCCCCATTTCTTTAATATGTTCTGAATAATTTCTGCCTAAACATACAATTTTTCCAATTGGTAATTTCTCGTTTTCTAATTTTGCAAATTTCATTTAATTAAGATGTAAAATTATGTTGATGGTTGCGATTATGTTTTCTGTTTTTTCTTTTTTGCTGCGGGAAAAAGGATATTATTCAAAATAAGTCTGTATCCGGGCGAATTTTTATAGACATCTAACTCAGTGGGTGGATCACCAACTAAATGTTGATAATCTTCTGGATCATGTCCTCCATAAAATGTAAATGTTCCTCTTCCAAAATTTCCGTGAATATACTTTACTTGGTCAGTTCCAGCCCTCTCACCCAAGATATAAACTGATTTTTTGATTAAATTTTTTCTAAACATTGTTGTTTGTCCCATAAATCCTTTTATAATACTGACATGATTTTGTGTGAGCATTGTTGGGACGGGATCATACTTTGCAGAAAACTCGAACAGAGTAAAGTAATCATTATTTTGATTTCCAATTTCAAATGGTTGAATATCAATATTCGAATATTCATAAACCATAGGATTTAATTCCAATTTGAAATTCTCAAATGCTAAACTTTTTGTAAAATCTAATTTTCCCTGCGGATCAGGATCGGTTGCATCACCATCATACATTTTTTCAACCATGTCAACATCCTGTGCTGAGAGAGCAATATCGTATGAGTCTGTTGCAGAACACATAGCAAATAAAAATCCACCATTGCCAACAAATTCTTTAATGGTTAGCGAAACAGCTAATTCCATTTCGGATACTTTTTTAAACCCTAAACGTTTTGCCTCATTTTCGTAAAGTAATTGTTGGTCAATATACCATTGTGCGTTTGAGAAACTCGCATAAAATTTCCCATATTGACCAGTAAAATCCTCGTGATGAAGATGAAGCCAATCATATTCAGATAAATCACCTCTTAAAATTTCCTCAACCCATATTTTTTCGTAAGGAACTTCAGCATATTCCAAGACGAGTGTTACTGCATCGTCCCATGGCTCGTGACCCGGTGTTACGTAAACTGCTATGTTTGGTGCTTTCTCTAATCTTACAACATCCATATTTTGTTCTTCACTCTGAACGAAAGCATATAAGTCAACAACTTGTTGGCTTGAGATTACATCAAAAGCAACATTTTTAATTCTGCATTTTAGTGCAAGTTCTTCAGAATAATCTATTAGAAATGAACCCCCTCTATAGTTCAATAGCCAATCTGCCATCGCTCCATCTTTCAATGCATTGAACGTAACTCCATATGCTTTCAAATGATCGGTTTGGTCAAAATCCATGTATATTAGAATTTTTGATTGACCTGATAAAACAAATGAGATGAAAAATAATATGAATCTGATATATTTCATTTTATAATAAAATTGACCTTTCTTTTACTCTTCTCAAAATTTTCTGTTCCATGTGATTCTTAATTATCTTCTATTTTCTTTTTCACAGATTATAAATATTTAATATGTTTAAGCTTTTAGCATTACTTCACTAATAATTTTGAATGACTCTTAGCTATTTCCTGTGTATCAATAATATTAAAATCTTGTTCTTTTGCTAATGATAAAGTTCTTTTAAAATCTCAGTTGTAACATGGCCTTTTGGTTCGGCAATTAAAATTTTACTTCCTTTTTTCATAAATGAAAAAATTTGTTGGAAAAATATTTTTTGTTCAGGTAACTCGTGAAGAACAGCAATTGCAAGGACAAAATCTATTTTATCTTTAAGATGTTCGATGCTTAGTGTTCCCTCGTTACAATTAATTAATTCTATCTGTTCAATAAGTTTCTTTTTTCTCGCTTTTTTTTCAAGAACATCAAGCATCTTTTTTTGAACATCAACACAGCATACCTTACCGTTCGGTCTGACCATCCTTACTATCGGCAGACTAAAAAAACCCATAGCACAACCAAAATCAATTACTCTCATACTTTCTTTAATAAAAGAAGAAAATATTATTTTAGGATTTTGACGCACCTTCCGAATTGGAGATGCTAAAAAATAACCAACTCAAATTGGGCATATATGTTCTTTCATTAAATTATTCTATAAATAAAAATTTAGTTATAATAATATAAAAAATATTTAAAGATATTTTTTCATTTTTAATTTTAATGTTATTTTCAAGTATTAATTATTTAGGATTTTGTTTAATTGAACGAATTTGTAATACCTTCCGACATCCCTACTAAATCTAAACTCGAATCAAATTTCAATATTTTTCTTATTTTAAATTATATAACACTTTTTCTAATACTTGTTGCAGATTTATATTTAATATTCAAAATTGTTGAAACAACCCAAACTGAAATTCACATCATAATTATTGTTGTGAGTGTTGGAACAATCTTATCTTTCTTTTCGAAACCATATCTTGTAATGATATTTATGAGAAAAAAATTATTATCTAATATGGATGATAATATTACAATTGGTAATTATAAAATCAGAACGGTGAAAGAAATATTTAACGAAGTTATAGAACCTTTCAATCGTAAAGAAAAACCAAAAGTTTATATAATGAACGACAAGCATTTGGCTCTTTTCACAATCAATTCACTGTTTTTTAATTTCGTCAAATCCGTAAATGCAATTTATATTTCTGAATCACAATTTTACAAACTAAATGAATTTGAGTTAAAAGCAGTAATAGCACACGAAGCAGCACATTTTTACAGATATATGTTGCCACTTTTTAGAGCACGGATATTTGTATTCTTATTAATTGGTTTAATTCCTGCTTATATTGCGATAATAAGCAATAGCGAGTTCATCTTATTAGTATTTTATTTTTTCACAACATTTTTTATTGTAGGAATATTTTACGCAATACTCGTAGTTTCAAAATCGAAGGTACTGGAATATTTATCTGACCATTATGCTGCAGAAAAATATGGAAAATTGAATTTTATTAATGGATTACTTACTGTTGCAAAAAATATTGACATTTACCATTATTATCTTTATTTAGTTTTAAGAATGATTCGGAAAGATAAAAGTCTATCAATAAAATATTTGAATAACATAATTCAAATGGTAGAAAAAAATCTGCCGGAAATTGTTACATCACCAAAACAAATAAAAGCAGCGATAAAAGAAACATTCAACTCAAAAGAATTACAGGATTTAAAACTTAAGACACAAAATGATGTAATTAAAAAAGAAAATAGGGAAATAAATAAAACTCTTCAGCAATTTCATACACTTGAACCAAGTAAAGTAATGAATTGGAATTTATTTGATATAAAAAAACGTGATAATAAAATAAATCAAGAAGAATACTCAATTTTGATAAAAGCGCTTATTGATAATCCGAATGATGTTTTGTTATCCTATGAAAATTATCGTAAAATTAAATTGGTAAATCAACATCCAACATTGAGACAACGAATACTTTTTCTCGAAAAATGTGGATTAAAATAGTAACATTTTCGAATGTATCAATTTTATTTTTTCACTGATTTAAAATAAATATTTACTTTATGTATATTGCAATTGTAATACAAATATTATCCAGAATGTTTGGTGTATGAAATGTTTGTAAATTTTATTGAGACAATAGGGAGAAAAACAATCAACTTTTTTGACGAATTAGGTCAAGTTGTTAGATTGTTAGTACAAATTATCAAGTACTTCCCCAATATTTTTAAAAGTCGAAAATTAGTCCTATTTCAAATGGAGCACATCGGTGTAAATTCGTTACCATTGGTATTTGTTATTGCAAGTTTTACAGGTGCCGTTGCAGCTTGGCAGGCTGCATATCAATTAGCCGGTATCGCTCCACTTTCATTTCTTGGAACTGCAACTAGCCGGGCAATCATAACAGAACTTGGACCTGTTCTTACCGCATTAGTCCTTGCTGGACGAGTCGGCTCATCAATTGCAGCTGAGTTAGGTTCAATGAAGGTAACCGAACAGATAGATGCACTTGAAACTATGGGTATTAGTCCAGTAAGATTTTTAGCAATGCCAAGGTTTGTTGCATCAATAATTATGTTACCCATTCTGGTTATTTTTGCTAATATAATTGCTGTACTTGGTGCGTTCTTAATTTCAAATTATTTTCTGGATGTTTCATCTGCCGTGTTTTTTGAGTCAGCAAAACGATATTTTGAAATATGGGATTTCCTTTTTGGAGTAACGAAAGGATTGTTTTTTGGTGGAGTCACGGCTCTTATTGGTTGTTACATTGGTTTCAGGACTGAAGGTGGAGCTGAAGGTGTTGGCAATTCCACAATACGTTCTTTTGTACTTTGTGCTGCAATGATCCTAATTTTGGACTTACTTCTCTGGACTTTGTTATTCAGTTAAATTTAAAGCAAAATGAATTATAAAATAATTAAAAGAATAATTGATTTTTTAATAGGTACATTTATTTTTCTAATAATGCTTCCACTTATGTTGATATTTTTCATTATTCTTTTAATTGAACTACGACAATATCCATTATTCATACAAGAGAGAGGATTAACGCTTAATAATTACCGATTTAAAATATATAAATTCAAAACAATTAAGGAAAAGAATAAAACACTATTAAATCATACTGGTAAAAATGATATTTTTTATAAAAGAGACCTTGCTGAATCTATCACACCTTTTGCAGGTTGGCTTCGAAAATCCGGGTTTGATGAACTCCCTCAACTATTAAATGTCATTCTTGGTAAAATGAGTATTGTCGGTCCACGTCCGTTAATGATAAATGATCTTGAAATAATGCAAAAGGAATTTTCAAAATATTACGAAAAGAGGACTCAAATTAAAACCAAGCCAGGTTTAACAGGACTTTGGCAAATATTTGGTGATAGGACGAGGGGTATTCGAGATTTAATTGCTTTGGATTTGATTTATTTTAAGTTCAAATCATTCTTCCTCGATTTCAAAATATTTTTTGCAACAATTCCAATCGTTTTATTTGCACGTAACTCTGATGCTATCTTAAATAACAATAAAATCAGCCGGGGCTTACAAAGTTTGTTCCTTTCTTCATTATTAAGTTCAATATGGAAGAATTCTAAAGCAGATACAGATAAAATACATTTTCAAGATAAAGAAAAAATTACTGATTATATTATTGAATTACCTAATGATTGGTGGAATACAAACGAGTCAATAAAATTTGATAATAAGAAAGATCTGATTTGATTAATCTAAAGTAATTACTTACTTCAAATAATATCCAATATTAAAATAGAAAAAAGTAGGGCTCCAGCTTATTTGACTATCAGCCAAAGATCTGATAATGTAGAAACTTTTACCTACCGAAAAATCTGCTGGACCAAGTGGTGTGTCAAAAGATAACATCAAACCAATTCCATGTTTTAAGTCTTTAAATCGTATTTGCTCCTGATATGCCCATATTGAACCTAGGTCATATCTTATTTGAGCATAAGTTTCAAAAAATATTTTAATCGGTAATTTATATTTAAGCCCGACAGATGAACTGAAAATTTGTCGTCCTACAAATTCATACTCTCGAAAACCAAAAAATGAATACTGCCCACCAAGAGAAAAATATTGTGTAAATGGTAATGTATTATCACCATAACCTATCTTAGACATTGTGTATAAAGTGAACAATTTACTAATACTAAAATAGCCATTATATTCAAAATAAGTTTTTACATATCCTATCTGACTTCCGAGAAATTTTTGTGCTGTTTCATAATATCCACTAACAAGAAAACCGTCATCAGGATAAGGATATTTATCTTGTGAATCAATAAGCAAACTAAATTTTAAAGATGCAATATTGACCTTAAAATAATCAATTACAAAACCACTAATGTTCTTAACTTTCTCTGATTGTACTTTTATTTCTGATAAAACATTTCCGAATTTTCCAACGTTAAACCCTATTCCAAAAGATGCACCTAAATAAGTTTGTCGGTATTCACCATATCTTGTTCTCGAATTAATCGTCGGTTTTTCATTAACGTCTTCCTTGTAGGCATAAATATCCACCCCTTTCAAGAAAGCTGCAATTCTATAATTTATGTACGTATCAAATAACCTATTTGCTTTATGTTCGATTATAATACTACGACTTCTTGCACCTGCAGAAAATATTGCTCCAATTTCCGTTCCCGTTCCCCATATATTTTCATTTCTTATATCCATCGAAACCTGAGTTAAATATTCATTATCTGCTTTCAATCCAAAACGAATCAAGCTACTGATTTTTTCTTCAACTGCAATTATAATAATGTTTTTATCACCCGACTTTGATATGGAAAATTCTACGTCGTTGAACAATCTTGTGTTTCGTAAATTATCTAAACTTTTCAGTGCATCATCATACTGAAAATATGAATCAACAGTAAAACTTAATTCTCTCTCAATAATATCATTGTTAGTTTTTTCATTCCCTACAATTTGTATCTCTGAAATTATTCCTTCTGACAAACTTATTTTAAGTATACCTGTTCTTTTGTCAAAATTTATTTCTCTAATTTCAGTGAGTGAATAACCTTCTAATTTATAATACCTCAATACTTTGAACATTGCCGAAAGAATTTTTTTACTATTGTAAGTAGTGCTTTTTAGATGTTGCAATCTTGAGAAAATGGAATCTTTCTCAACAATATCTATTCCTTTTATCTCAATTAAATTTATAATTGGATTTTTCTGTGTTTGTAGTTTGAATATCGTCTCTTCTCCATTAGGAATAAGTTGAATTTTTACATCTTCATAATCACCATTTTGCATCAACAAATTTATTTCGTACAATAAATCCTTATTTGATACAGAATTTTTATTTTGGAATTTTTTCAGAATATCAATTTCATCTTGAGTTGGATTAGAATTGTATATAAGGTTTGGAATAATAAATTCTTCAATGTCGAGATTTTTCTTAAACTGCTTTTTAATTTTCAAATTAATCGAATCAATTTTTTCTAATGCTTTCAAGTAACCTTCTTCAATCATCTCATTAGTATTAGAAAAATCTGTGTTTTTTTTATCGTTCAAATTTGGTGTTATTACTATATCGGATAATTCTAAATTTTGTTCGTTAAGAATTCTCATCGGAATACTTAGTATTTGGTCTGCAACATTGATTGGTGAATCGAGATCCTCGCGAGTTAACAATGCACTTACAGTGTTTGAAGTAATTACAATATCACAATCCTGCTCTTTTGCAATTTTAACCGGAATGTTCGCAACTAACCCACCATCAACAAGCATCATAGAGTCTATCTTTACAGGTGCCAAGAAAAACGAAACACTCGAACTTGCCCGTATCGCCTTTGGTAAAGAACCACTATTCAAGACTATAGTATTACCAGTTATTAAATCAGTTGACACAGCAGAAAAATTATAAGTAAGTTTAGTAAAATCAGTTTCATTATGAAGGGGTGCATTTAATGATAAGAGATTTAGGAAATTTGCAACTCTTTGCCCAGAATTTATTGAAGTAGGTAAAACAGGGGTAAACCCATCAATTCGTAAAGCAAAAATGGCTTTATCTTCTGTAATTTTTTGGTCAACAAATAATTCGTTCCTCTCCGTTTCATCTAAAGCAAAGAACTGATTCCAATCGGCTTCGGATATAAGTTTGTCCAAATCATCAATACTATATCCGGCAGAAAAAAAACCACCGATAATACTTCCCATACTTGTACCGATAATATTTGTAAAGGGAATGTTATTTTCAACCAACGCTTTTAGAACTCCCAAGTGAGAAATTCCACGCGATCCACCACCACTTAACACTATACCAATTGTGGGTGAATTAACAGGTTTCTTCTCAATCAAACCGAATGGTAAATAATAATTCTCATATTCCAACGATAATGATATTGTATCTTGAGGGATTGACACAATATTGAACGAGAATAAAAACAGTAATATTTTAATAGTAAGTTTCATATACAAAATAAAACCCAATTCTACCGATATAGAATTGGGTTACATCAAATAATTTTTCTTTATCTATTCTTTTTACCCTTTTGCTGCATCTTCCTTTGTTGCTCGGCTGACTCCGCTAATTTAGCCATAAAACCCTTTTTCCTGTCCTTAGGAGGTACAGGAACAAGTTCTTCTTCACCTTTCTTCTTGCCCATATATTTTTGCTGATATATAGATAAAACATTAAACATCAAATAATAAAGATTCAATCCTGAAGGAAGAGACATGAAAATCATCAACATTAGAATTGGCATCATATATAGCAACATCTTTTGACTTGGATCTTTCATTGTCATTTTTTGTTGTATAAACATTGAAATACCAAGCAACAACGCAAGACCACTTACATGATGGAACAATGGAAACCAATTCGGTAAAGTAAAAATAATATCAGGTGTCGACAAATCATTTATCCAAAAAACGAAAGGCTGTTGTCTTATCTCGATTGCAACTTTGAATAAACTCCACAAAGCAACAAGAATTGGCATCTGAAGTAATAGTGGTAGGCATCCTCCCATTGGATTTATTCCATAAGTACGGTATAATTTCATTGTTTCTTCTTGTACTTTACGCTTATCATCACCAAACTTTTCTTTTATCTCTGCAATCTTGGGTTGCAATGCTTGTGTCTTTCGCATTGCCTTGTAGCTTTTTCTTGTTAGAGGATAAAGTAGAATTTTTATAAGAATTGAAAATAGAATAATAACCAATCCGTAATTTGGAATGAATGAATGCAAAAATTTAAGTAAAGGGAGGAAAACATATTCAGATAATGGACGCATAATAAATGCTAATCCTAAGAAATCTCCCCAATCATACATTTCTTCAAATTTTTGTCCATAAGATGCTAAATTATCATATTCAATCGGACCAATATACAACTTAAATTTATTCACCTGTTGCTGTGCATTCTTCATTGGAATTTTCAAGCTGATATCAAATAATTCACCAGCAATAGTATTTTTCTTAATGAGATATTCACCAACAAAATGGACACCGCTTTCGGAATTCTTCTCGTCCGGAGAAAGAATAACTGTAAAATATTTATTCCTTACAGAAACCCAATCTATTTTTCCATTCAAATCTTGTTTGACTTTTTCTCCGCTCGACTCAACATCTACTATTGTCAGTTCCTCGCCAGCATACACACTTGCATTTGCAAAAGAAGATTCGTCAATTGAATTTTTCTCATTGAATTTAATACCATTTTCCCATACAACGTCATATCTATAACCACTAATTATATCTTGCAAGTTATTCAACTCTACTATAAAATCAATAGCATAGTCATTCGCATAAAATTTATAGGTCTTAACAATCGATTTATCTTCGCCAACTTTATATGTGTAACTTATATTAAAACTCTGCTCACCCGATATCTTGTAATAAGAATTACTCTTATCGGTTGCGAAAATAATACCACCAGTATTTATTAACTCGTTATTTGTGGCAAACGACAAGTTTAATATTCCATAGTCTTTTGTATTTATTAGTTGAACTTGTTTAGCGTAAAAATCATTTGAATCTTTAGCCAGTTCGTGATACCATGCTTTATACTCTTTCAGATAAAACTTTTTGAACCCTCCCCCTTTGTTTGTCAATTCAATTACTGCCAGATCAGTTTCAATTGTAATTAGTTTTTCAGTAGTATCGGTAGAAATAAAACGTGCATCTGATATAACAACTTCCTTCGGTTCTTGGGTTTTTACTGTATCAACTTTGGGTTTTGGAATTGTATCAGTTTTTACTTGAGTAGAATCTGTTTTTTGTTTTTGTTGTTGAGTCGGTTCAGGGGTATTTAGATACATCCAAATAATGAAAATTGCCCCCATTGCTACAAA
>JAFGPR010000105.1 GCA_016936095.1 Ignavibacteriales bacterium
TATTATTCTATCCTCAGAACCATTAGTTGAACAGTTTGCTATTCCAATATATTGTTTATTTGATTGAATTGGTATATCGGTTTGAGACGGTAAATAGTTTTGTGCTGTTACTGTTAATTTAATATAATTTATTGGATCAGTTATGTTAATTCTGAAATTAATCGTTCCATCAATTCTAGTATAACCAGTTTCATAAATTCCATTTTCTTGCATTAAACAAACAAAAGCATTTGCCACAGGATTATTTCCATCTGTAACTGCTATTAAACAAGAATTTTCACCAACAATAAAACTATCGGGATAATTTATAGTTAAAGTTTTAGGTACATCAGTCCAAATTGGCATTTCAGGATCGCCAAGTAAATTAATCTCATATTCACACCAACGATAAACATTTTTTTCAGAAGCCAATGGAACATACATAGATTTTGCAGAGGCTATTGTTTGCCCAATATTGTAAACATTTTCTTGAAAAAGAAATTTATAAAATTGCTGGTCAAATCTATCTGAATATCCATAAATAGGATCACCTGGACAACCCCAACCATATCTTGAATTACCAATAAAAGCAATACCCCCACCATTTGGATTGCTAATAAAATGTTCAGCTATACAATCATAATCAAAAGCACCTGGCCAACATCCTATTGAATAAAGAATACCATATTTTGATATGTTTGTCAAATCATAATCCATATTATAATTATGAATATAATCAATTCCAGTTCCCATTACATCATACCAAGCATGACCATTATGATTTATTATGCCTTTTCCAGAATTAATTTCACTAATTACATTAGAAGCACTTTCATTACCTAAAGACTCATAAAGTTTAATAATTGGGTCAAATCTTTCCGGAACATAATTGTTATCAATGTAGTCTTTCCCTATGCCAGAATCTGTATATGGATCATCCCATAAAACTTCACCAAGAAATAACATATCAAGCAAATAATCTGTTGGTGGATTTTTTTCATAAACCAAAAGTTTGTTTACAAAGGCTGTTGCTTCAGCAGAATTTTCAACAGAAGCACGACCAACAAAAACGTCAGGATACATATCAATATTATCATCAACTTCACCAAATATGTCATTGGCGTTTGCATCCCAATTACCATCTAAATCAGAATAATATAAATCACATGGTATGTAATCATTATGGTTGCCATCACAATCCATTGCGTAAGCGGTTCTATGTGGAACAACAGTTATATCACCACCAAGTAAAACCCAAACTGTTCCCCAAGTTTGATATGCATCTATTATAAAATTTCTAACTTTCTCTGCATCATCACGTCCAGAATAGTTTGTATAAATAAAAGAAGTTGTTACAATTTTTTCTGATAATCCCTTTTGTAATTTCCAATTTGCCAAAGGTTGAAAACTTGATTCCAATGCATCAGAAGTTATAATCAAATATAAATGCTCTTCGCTTGGTAAAGAAGCACTTATTAAATCAATTTCTTTTTCAGTTAACTCAACTTTTTCATTTTGAAGATTTGTTAAGGATTTTATTTCTATTTGATTGGAATATTCACTTTCTCTAAATCCGATATTTTTTGTGCTACTTTCTTTAAATATCAAATTTACTTTTACTGAGGAAATAAATTTCAATTTTCTTTCTGAGGGAATATATTGAAGTGGAAAAATTGTCAGTGTGGCAATCTTATTTCTCGATAGGAACCCAGAATTTTCAATTTTTATTATCTCCTTTGGGTATGGTTCATTAGAATTATATACTTCTTCATTTTGATTATTAAAACTCGTTTCTTCTTTACTAAAAATTTGTGGAGATTGCTTTGGAAAAAGATTATAACTTCCATCAAGAAATTCGCTCTCTAAAATTTCAATTTGAATATCAGCAATTTCCTTATCATTAGGAATTGAAAGTTGTACTATTTCCATCGGTAGTTGTGGATAGCCCACTTCCTGAGAATATTCTAAATCTTCAAATTGAAGATAATCATAGTCTCCATTCTTAACTATTTTAATATCTTCTTTTGAAAAATTAATAATTTGCGTATAATCTTGAGCTAGTAAAATAGAACAAATAAACAAAAAAGATATTGCAAACAGATAAAATTTTTTAGTTTTCATAATATCCTCTCATCCTAAACTTAAATCTGTAAAAAAAGGAATAGAATTAATGTTTTTTGTTTAATATCAATTTATTAATCTATTTCAAATATATCATTTTTTTAACAATTTGTGCTTTATCTGTTTTTAATTTATAAAAATATACTCCACTTGATAAGTCAGTCGCATCAAAAGTAAATTCATAATTTCCTTCCTGTTTTATTCCTTCGTCAATTGTTTTTATAAGTTGTCCTATCGAATTATATATTTCAATTTTAATATTTGATGTTTTAGGCACATAATAACTAATCTTTGTTTCAGGATTAAATGGATTGGGGAAGTTTTGTTCCAAACGATATGCACCTTGTAAATATACTTTTAATTCAAGTTCTATCGAGGATGGCACTGCCTCTATCAACATATAATCAAGCATTGTATATTCATCCATAGTGTTAAGACCAATTTCAACCGTTAAAGAATTATCCGCAACAGTAACTTGATGTGTTCTAGTAATGTATTGTGCTGCATCATTAGTGGGTTCATCGTTAACAAAAACTATTCCTTCAATTGTTGCTTTGTTGTGTGCATCATTGGAGCGGGGTCTTCCTACACACAATGTAACATTATATTGTCCATTTGGAATCATAAATTCAAAAGTATTAACCTTTCCATAATCATCGCCAACATAGGTTCTTTTTGTTTCTTTTTTTTCATCTCCCCATTCGTCTCTCTCTTCCACTGGATAATTTATAATGTTACCATACCACCCAAAACCTTTGTCTTCGTCAAAGGCGTCTGCACCTATCGCAAAATAAGATGTATCCTGATAATCAAGAAAACGATATGTCGTTCCATATATTATTGAATCCTTCATTTGTGGATTACCAAAAGGATTTGATGAAAATGTTTCGTCTGGATCTTGAAAATTAATATAATACGAACCTAGTGTTTCCTCCGAACGAGGATGCATCGCAGGTGGTTCTATATCGGGAATTTCAGATATTTCTCCACTAAGTTTTTGCCCTATCAATTTTCTCAAAGTATAATTAAAATTATCATCTCGTGTGTAACTGGTTAAACCTTTAATAATTTTATTGGCTAAAGAATCTGAACCGTTTGTAACATTCACTTGGGGTTGGGATCCGTTGTTCAAATTATACAAATACTCATAATCTTCCAATCCATCTCTCATCAGTTCAAATCGCATAGACGGAACCATTCGGTGATTGTTTGATCCATAAGTAATATTTGTGTTGGTTTCTGAAGGTGGATAAAGCATAAATAAATCTCCGTTGTGGTCATCTATCATTGGATCGGTCCAAGGATTTTGGCTCCAAGAGTTCATTGCGTAATAA
>JAFGPR010000106.1 GCA_016936095.1 Ignavibacteriales bacterium
AAAGTCAGCGTTTACGATGGGAGATTTCTTTTCAAATGGATAATAATATTCATTTAATGAATCTAATATGAATTTCTTTGCTTGCTGAATTTCGTAAGCAGAAAGACCTTTATAATTGCTCTCTGATTGACGTTTTGTTGCATCTCTATTTCTCTCTTCAATAGAAATATCACCGATGTATTTCAATTGTCTTAATTTCTTTAAGCCTAAATTAATTGTCCTTCGGTGAGTTCCAAGTCTATCTGCAAAAGACTGTTGTGAAAGTTCAATTACTTCATGTTCTGTTATAAGAATATAAAGCATTTGTAACTCAGTCATCGTAAGATTCTGACTGATTTTAATAAAATGCTCGAAAAATTCGTTTGCCCTAATTGTTGTCATGGAATGTGATATAAATATCACAAGTTAGTAAAAAAGCATTAAAATACTACGTAATCCCAATTCAAATTAGAAAAATTTTATTCTTCTGAAAGTCTGAATTCATTGGACATTCAGCGATATGACCATCTATTGAGAAAAAAAAAATTCAAAATTTTGTAACAATTATGAAAAAAAATCGGGAGAAAAAAATAGACAACGAAAAGGTAAAAAATAAATAAATAAAAAATAGGAAATCATGAGTTATTATCACTACACCAAAGGATGTCATCTCCCAAGCATAGTAAGAGAAGGCATGATTAGAACTACAAGCGAAGGTATTGAAAAGAACGAAAAGCCAGCAGTATGGCTTACTAAAAGTCCAGAGTGGGAGAATGAATGCAACGTTGGTTACATGGTTAACCCGCAGGTAATGATTAATGGACACATCCTCTTTATTAACGAGAATATTATTACTGCAAGCAACGAATATATGCGTAAGAAAGTTGGAATGTGTAGAATTATTGTAAGTGAAAACTTGCCAACAATATCATGGGCGAAATTCAAACATGTTAGCGGAATCTCGGAAAGGATTTACAAATCATTAGATAAGACTTGCAGGGGTAATGGAAGTCCTGTTGATAAATGGTTTTGCACTTTTAAAGCAATACCTGAGAAATATTGGGAAGGTATCGAAATGTTTTTTGGTAGCAATTGGGTAAGATGGCATGATACTATACCTATAATGAAGTTTATTGAAGCAGGTTTACGATGTAACAATTAGAATAACAGAAAATAAAATCATATAGAAATGAAAACACATAGATACATAAGAGGTCGAAGATTCGGTTAACATCCGAATAAAATCAGCAATAGACACATATTCAAGTACATACATAATCATTAAATTATTATGATGCCCGTGGTATGTTCTGTTGTGAAATCAAATGCTCCGAAAGGAGCACCAAATACAAGCATTGGAAAAGCCTTCTCAAATTATAAATAAAGTCGGCAACATAGATTATTAATAACAAATTCAATTTAAATGAAAAAAACAATTCAGTTGACCCCTGAGTGGGTCTTAGAAAGAGTACCTCACACTCATTATGCTGATGGTGATGGGAACATTAGTGTTTACACAGATGACACTCTGCATGCCAGTCTTATTGAATTGGCACTTGAAGTTCTTCAATTATCATTTGACACATTTGATTTTATTGATGATGACAATGATTTAACAATCGAATTTATTTTCAGAATCGATGATATTATGGATGGATGTCCAACCTATTATCATAAGATGAAGGAGTTAAACAGAAATAATAAGAATTATAAAAACTCATTAAAAAATTAAGGCATATGGAATTTATTGATAATAAAAGTCAGGACTGGCAAGGCTGGAATGACTTTCTCGGAATATCTAAAGGTGATGCTCACAATTATATCATCAATTTAATAGGGGATATAATTGATGGATTTTTAACAGAGAAAAAAGAAGAGGAATTGGGTGAAATTTTAACCTCTGTCGAATCTGATTCATATTTGTTTTTCTCTGAATATGTATACAAATATGCAATGAGAGAAAGCGATGCATGGATGCAACTGCTTATCTACAAAGTTGAACAGTATTTCGTTATTGTCGAATTCAGTTCGGAAGGTGTCATACTTTGTAGTTATGCAGGAGATGATTTAAGGTTCGCATTTGATTTATTTCGTCAGATTTTTGAAACAACCCAATCCCGTTTTAAAGAAACTCTCGATAGAACAATCCTCTCGGTATATGATAGTAAAGATAATCAGTTATTTAATGATGATTTAAGAGACTATTATCTACTAACGGGGTATATTTTGCCTGAAATTACAGAGGACTATTTTGAGTATTTGAAAATGTCGCTCTCAAAGTATCAGGAAAGTCAGCAATTTATGAACTAAAAAAAAGGTGCTTAAACCAAAGGATTAAACTGTTTCGGCTGTAAATGATTAAACCATATATAAACAGATTACATAATGAAAAACTTATCCTTATTATCACTTTTTATTTGGTTGAAAGATAGTCAACTTAAATCACTTTCACGTAGACGGAGTATTTATGTGAAATTGAGAAAATCAATTCGGGTTACAGGGGGATTTCCCATAAGTGTTGCCCCCTGTGACCTTTGCTTAAACAC